>DAHUZJ010000095.1 GCA_027306585.1 Acidimicrobiaceae bacterium
CTCGGGCGTCTCGCCCGACCACGACAGGGCGAAGACGAGCGAGCCCGCGCCGGTCCACGGCGGCGGCACCCCGGTCTCGACCACGGTCACCGGCACGGGGGCGAGCGCCGCCACGGCCGATCCGGCCAGAGCCGCCGTACCGATCCCGAGCACGGTGACGTCGGCCGGTCGGCGGGCGGACGGCACGCCCTCGGCCAGCGCCGCCGCAGCTTCGCCGGCGGCTGCCACCTGCTCGGGCAGCGCGGTTGCCGCCGCCCACAGGCCGAGGGCGTCGGATGGGAGGGGCGACGGGCCCGCCGAGGCACTCGGCGACGGGCCCGAAGCGGCGCCAGGTGCGCCGCCAGCCCGGCCGGCGGCGCTCCCCGATCCGCTCACTCGCCGTCCGGCGCGGCGCTCGCGCGCCCGGCGGACCCCGTCTCGGGGACCCCGGCCGCCGCCGCCTTGGCGGTCAGGCGCTCGTGCTCGGCGTCGCCTACGTCGGTGGCCTCGTCCACGAGGAGCACGGGGACCCCGTCGCGCACCACGTAGGCCTTGCGCAGTCGGGGGTTGTAGAGGACGTCCTCGTCCTCGAACCACAGGAGCGGCCCCTTGTCCACCGGGTCGGCGAGGACCTCGATCAAGAGCGGGTCGAGCGCCATCAGGTGACCTCCTTGACCAGGTCGACCACTGCCGCCACGTGCTGCCGGCACTCGTCGTCGGTGCGGGCCTCGACGTTGAGGCGGAGCAGCGGCTCGGTGTTGGACGGGCGCAGGTTGTACCACCAGTCGCCGTGGTCGACCGTGAGCCCGTCCAGGCGGTCGACCTCGTTGCCGGCCGCCGCCTCCCGCTCGGCTACGGCCTCCACCGCGGCCAGCGGGTCCGGGACCTCGGTGTTGATCTCACCCGAGCCCGCATAACGCCGGTAGGGCGCCAGCAGCTCGGACAGCGGCCGGCCGCTGCGGGACATGAGCTCGAGGACGAGGAGGGCGGTGATGATCCCCGAGTCCGCCCGGTAGTTGTCCCGGTAGTAGTAGTGGCCGGAGTGCTCGCCCCCGAAGACGGCGCCCGTCTCGGCCATCACCTGCTTGATGAACGAGTGCCCCACCCGGGTCCGGATCCCGTGGCCGCCGTGCTCGGCGACGACCTCGGGCACCACCCGGGAGCAGATGAGGTTGTAGAGGACGGTGGCGCCGGGGTGCTTCTCCAGCATCGAGACGGCGACGAGGGCGGTGGTCAGCGACCCCGACACCGGCTGGGCCCGCTCGTCCACGAGGAACACCCGGTCGGCGTCGCCGTCGAAGGCGAGCCCGACGTCGGCGCCCGACGCCAGCACGGCCGCCTTGAGGTCGGCCAGGTTCTCCTCCTGGATGGGGTCGGCCGGGTGGTTGGGGAACGAGCCGTCGAGCTCGGGGTAGAGCACCTCGACGTCGAACGGCAGCCCCTCCATCACGAGCGGCACGACCAGCCCGCCCATCCCGTTGGCGGTGTCGGCCACCACCTTGAGCGGGCGCAAGGCGCCCGCGTCGACGAACGACCGCACGTGGGCCGCGTACTCGGGCAGGAGATCGCGCTCGTCGAGCGGGGCCAGCACCGCGGGGCCGGCCGGGCCGGCCGAGCCGGCCGGCGAGGCCGCCAGCAGCTCGTTGGTCAGCGCCTCGATCTCGGTCAAGCCGGTGTCGCGCCCGATGGGGCGGGCCCCGGCCAGGCACAGCTTGATGCCGTTGTAGCGGGCGGGATTGTGGGACGCCGTGAACATGGCGCCCGGGGCGTCGAGGGTGCCCGACGCGAAGTACAAGAAGTCGGTGGACGCCATGCCGAGGTCGGTGACGGCCGTCCCCTCGGACCGGGCGCCGTCGGCGAAGGCGCGGGACAGCTCGACGCCCGACTCGCGCATGTCCCGGCACACGAGCAGCCGGCCGGCACCGGTGAAGCGGGCCACCGCCGCCCCCACCGCCCGGCACAGCGAGGCGTCGAGCTGGTCGGGGACGGTGCCCCGGATGTCATAGGCCTTGAAGACGTCGCCGGTGGCTGCCATGGAGTGACGAGCCTATCCGGCGACGCCGGCGACCTCCGAGGACGCCGAGGACGACGAGCGCCGCCGCCCCGAGGCCGGCGAGCGCCTCCCCGAGCACGTTGACCCCGGTCGACCCGTAGGTGAGCGTGACCCGATGGCTCGTCGGGACGACGACCATCAAGTTGGGCGTGGCCCGCCACGGTCCGTCCGCCCCGACGGCGTGCCAGTTGGGGAAGTAGGAGATCTTGACGAGGACCGGCGTGCCGACCCGCGACACGTGGAACGAGATCGAGCTCTGCGTCTGGTGGACGCCGGTCACGGTGGTGCGCGGCACGGGCACGGCGGGCGCCCGTGCCGCGGCCTTGGCCGACACCCGTCGCCAGGACGCCGGGCCACCGGCCACCAGCTCGACCTTCCACCGTGTCGGGTCCTGGTACCAGGCGACCGCGGGCCCGTCGATGGGCTGCCCCTGCGGGCCCACCTTGCCGAGCCATGTGGACTGGGACGGCCCCACGCCGTGCAGGACCGCCGGCTGGTTGGCGAGCGGCACGACGGTGGCCGAGTGGCGCACCTCGTACACGTCCCACGTGGTGGTGAGCGGGGCGCCGTTGTACGAGGACGTCCACGGCCCCGTGTGGGCGACGAGCCGGAGTGTGGGGTCGGCATTGGCCGCCGCCACCACCTGGGGGCTGAACGCCATGAAGTACCGCACGCCGAGGAGCTGGAGGTGCTCGACCCCGAGGGGCACGTCGAGCGGCCCGTAGGGCAGGCCGACGACGGGCTCCGACGGCGCCACCGACAGCTCCGCCTGGTTCAAGAAGTGGTACGGGGTGGTCGCCGAGGACTCGAAGAGCAACCCTTCCATCGAGTCGATGCACCCGCCCGTCCAGTACGGCAGGAGCATGAGGGCCTCGGGGGTGCCGAAGCGGTTCTGGTCGGCGTTGTACTCCCACATGGCCCGGCCGCACCCGTGCTGGTGCCCGACCTTGCGCATCAGCTCCATGAGGTGCTGGTACTCGGGGTACGCCGGCTTGCTCTCGTAGCCGGAGTAGTTCCACGACGCCCACACGCTCACCTCGTTGGGCCCGGGGTGCACCCCGATGCCGGGCAGGGAGGCCGCGACGCCCGGCACGAAGGGCGGCACCACCGCGACGAGCGCGCCGAGCAGCGCCAGCAGCGGTCCGGCCACCGAGCCGGGGAGGAACCGGGCCGGCCCGGGACGCCTCGGCGCGGCGGCGCTGGTGCGGTGGTCGACCCGCGCCACCCAGGCGCTCAGGTGGCTCCGGCGCCAGGCCTTGGCCGCTGCCACCACCGCCACCCCGAACAGCCACCCCCCGAGGAGGTAGACGCAGAGGAACCACAAGGGCAGGAGGCGGACGTTGTAGAGCTTTCCCTGCGGGTCGACGACCACGCCCAGGCCGAAGCACCCGCCGAGCAGCGCCAGGACGATCCCGAACCGGCTGGCCATGGCGAACGCCACCACTGCGGCCACCCCGGCCACGACGAGCGCCCACAGGTCGGCGTGAGGGAACAGCAAGGTCACGTACGTGGTGACGTTCGTGTAGCCCATCGACGTCGTGTAGGGCAGGCGGAGCCCGAAGGGCACGAGCCACCAGCACGACAGCAGCACGCCCCCCAGGACCGTGGAGGTGCTCCACCACACCACCCGCCACCGGTCGCGTGCGGTCGGGGCGAAGGGGCCGGCCGCGGCGGCGGCCGACGGCGGCCAGCGCAGGTCGTCGTGGAGCCGGAAGGGCAGGAGCTCGACCACGGTGAGCAGCAGCGCACCCACCAGGGCGAGGATCGCCGGCACGAAGTGGGTGATGATGCACAACGCGAGGACGAGGGCCGCCCACGCCCGGTGGCGGCCGGTCCGCACGCCCCGCGCCACCAGGCCCAGGAAGAGCAGGGCGAGGACCACCGACAGCGAGTAGGCGTACTCCCCCGCCAGGGTGGAGAAGAGGTTGCCCCCGTCGATCGTCCACGTGTAGTCGAAGAGGAACGGCAAGGTGGCGGCGGCCAGGGCGGCGGGGACGGGCGACCGCAGGCCGAAGAGGCGCCCGCAGGCCCAGGCGGCCACCGGCAGGAGCACCGACCCGAGCACCGTGCCCAGCTTGAAGGCCACGTTGTAGGCGATGAGATGGGACGCCGCCGCCACCAGGGCGTCGGGGAGGATGAAGTAGAAGGTGTAGACGGGAAAGCCGTCGTACCATCCCGGGTCCCACCCGGTGAGGTGGGGGAACAGGCTCGTGTTGAAGAGCGCCGGCATGACGTAGTGCGAGCCGGTGTCCCCGCCGGTGGTGGTGGTGTCCGACAGCAGCAGCGGAAGGTGGAGCTGCCACAGGGTGACGGCCACCACGCCGACGACGGCGGTCAGGGTCGCCAGGGCCGGCCACCACCGCCGGCCACGGGTGGGCCGGGGCTGCCACGGACGCGGCTGCCCGGCTGGCGCGGCCGACGCCTGGCGGGCACGGATGAGGGCCTCCGCGCCGTCGGGACGCGCACCGGCGAGGAGACCGGAGGACCGCCCGCCATCGGGGGGCTCAGTGGAGGATGACGCCACCGCGAGCCGAGTAGAGGGCGATGACCGCCACCAGGTTGAAGGAGGCGTGGGCGACCATGTTCATGCCGAGGCGGCCGGTGCGGTAGCTGACCGCCGCCAGTGCCATGCCGAAGAGGGCGAGCCCGGCGAACTGCGCCGGCTCGAAGTGGGCGAGGGCGAACACGAGGCCGTCGACCACCACCGCGAGCACCACCCCAGCCGCCCGGGCGCCGACGCGCGCGGCCGATGCCGGGGTGAAGAGGCGGGCGAGCCCCCGGAACAGCACCCCCCGGAAGAACAGCTCCTCGAAGAACGGCGCCCCCACCACCGTCAGGAGCGCGATGACGAGGAACGCCCCGCCGTGGGCACCCCCGGTGAGCTTCTGGGCCGGTGCTGTCAGGTTCTTCACGTGGAACGGGAGGTAGAGGGCGGCGATGACGAACTGGCCACCCACCCCGATCACGATCCCGAGGAGGTCGACGGGCCGGAACCGCAGCCCGAAGTCGCGCACGAAGCTGCCGCTCCCCTGGGCCTTGGTGGCGACGAGCGGGGCGAGGAAGAAGCCCACCCACAGGCCGACGAGGCCCGAGGCGATGTACCACGCCGGCGGCTGGGCCAGGTGGCTGAGCGACGACACCTGGTGGAGCTGGCCCTGGACCGCCGCAGCCAGCAGGACGGCCACGCTGCCGACCAGCTGGCCGACGACGTAGCCCAGGAGTGCGAAGACGATCCACAGCACCGCCTTGCCACGGTCGACGGGGACCGACCCCGGGACGTCGAGGAACGGACCGGAAGGGCCGGCCGGCTGGGGGCCGGCCGGCGGGGGCCAGGCCTGGGGCGGCCACGGCGGGCCGGCCTGCGGCGGGCCGACGGGGGCCTGGGACGGCGAAGACGGCCACCATCCGCCGGGCGGCGGATAGGTCGGGACCGGCACCGGTGGCACCGGATAGCCTGGCGACGACGGGTGCTCCGGAGCGCCGGAGGGGCCCGGCGGCGGAGGAGGGGAAAGGGGAGGCCCCGCCGACGGCTCGGTGTCGCCTGGCTGCGCCATTCCGGTCACGATATCGCCGGGTCGCGGCCGGGTCGGGGCGCCCGGATCGGGACGGGCGGCCCGGCGTGGTGCGCTCGGCCGATCACCGAACCTGGAGTGCGACGCATAGCATGTGGCGGTGAGCCCTCCCCGGCCGGACCGCAGCCCCCAACGCCCCGCGTCCAACGGGAGCCCCAACGGTCCCCTCGGACCCGGTGGCGGCGAACAGAACTGGCGCTGGCTGTGGGCCGTCCTGATCGTCATCGTGCTGGCCGTCCTGGTCGTGCCCAACCTCCTGCCGCGCACGTCGGCCAAGTCGGTGACCTACTCGCAGTACCTGGGCGACGTGAAGGCCAAGCAGGTCACAACGGCCACAATCGACAACACAACCGGGGTCATCACCGGGAAGCTGAAGGACGGTACCCAGTACACGGTGACCGGCCCCCACCCCGCGGCGCAGAGCGACGTCACCTTGATGCGCAACGACGGGGTGCAGGTGAACTACTCCAACCCGCCGCCCAACGTCCTCGGCAGTCTGCTGCCCTACCTCCTCTTCTTCGGGATCGCCATCGGGCTGATGGTGTTCATCAGCCGGCAGGCTCGTGGGCAGATGTCCGGCATCATGTCGATCGGCCGGTCCAAGGCTCGGATGTTCTCGAGCGATCGCCCGTCCACCACGTTCGACGACGTGGCGGGCTACAACGGCGTCAAGCAGGAGATCTCCGAGGTCGTCGACTTCCTCAAGACCCCCGGCCGGTTCCGCGACATCGGGGCCAAGATCCCGAAGGGCGTCCTGCTGGTCGGCCCCCCGGGCACCGGCAAGACCCTCCTCGCCCGCGCCGTCGCCGGTGAGGCCGGCGTGCCTTTCCTGTCGGTGAGCGGCTCGGACTTCATGGAGATGTTCGTGGGCGTCGGCGCCAGCCGGGTGCGCGATCTCTTCCAGACGGCCCGCAAGCAGGCCCCGGCGATCATCTTCGTGGACGAGATCGACTCGATCGGCCGCAAGCGCGGCGCCGGTCTGGGCGGCGGCCACGACGAGCGGGAGCAGACGCTCAACCAGATGCTCTCGGAGATGGACGGGTTCGACCCGGCCGAGGGCGTGGTCATCATGGCCGCCACCAACCGGCCGGACATCCTCGACCCGGCCCTCCTGCGGCCAGGCCGCTTCGACCGCCAGATCGTGGTGCCGCTCCCCGACCTCGACGAGCGCCTGCCGATCCTCCAGGTGCACTGCAAGGGCAAGCGCATCGGTCCCGACGTCGACCTCGAGCTGGTAGCCCGGGGCACGCCGGGGATGAGCGGCGCCGACCTGGCCAACCTCGTCAACGAGGCCGCCCTCCACGCCGTCCGGCGGGGCAGCCCGATGATCGAGATGGTCGACTTCGAGTCCTCCCGGGACCGGGTGCTCATGGGCCAGCGCCGGGAGAGCCTCGTGTTGTCCGACGACGAGAAGGAGCGCGTCGCCTACCACGAGGGCGGCCACGCCGTCCTCGCCTACGTGCTCGAGCACGCCGACCCGGTGCACAAGGTGACCATCCTGCCGACCGGCATGGCGCTGGGCGTCACCATGCAGCTCCCGGTCGAGGAGCGCCACATCCACCCCCGCAACTACATCGAGGACTCGCTGTGCGTGCGCATGGGCGGTCGGGTGGCCGAGCTCCTCATCTACGGCGACCTCTCCACCGGCGCCGCCAACGACCTGGTGGGCAACACCGAGCTGGCCCGCAAGATGGTGCGGGAATGGGGCATGAGCGAGGAGATCGGCCCGATGGCGTGGGGGTCCCAGGGCCAGGTGTTCCTGGGCGAGGACCTCATGCACACCCGCGACTACTCCGAGGACACGAGCCGCGTCATCGACGACGAGGTGGAGCGCATCCTAAGGGGCCAGGAGGAGCGGGCCGTGGAGCTGCTCACCCGGCACCGGGGTGGCCTCGAGGCCGTCGCCCGATCCCTGCTCGAGCAGGAGAGCATCGACGGCGCCGAGGTCGGCCGCCTGGTCGACGAGGCCTTCGGCCGCCCGGTGCACGTCTCCGGGGCGAAGGCCGTCCCGCAGTTCAACGGGCACGCCAGCGGCGCCAACGGGGCCAACGGGGCCAACGGGAACGGCCATCACAACGGCCACGCCCTCCCCGAGGGCCGGCCGGTCGTCGAAAGCCGCCCGGTGCCCGACGGCCGTCCGCCGGTCGGCCACCAGCCCGCTGGCGTGCACGACAGCGGGAGCGGCCAGCCACCTGCCCCCGCCCCCGACTGGCCGCCGCCGCAGTGGCCACCGCCGCCCGGCTGGGGTCCGCCCCCGGGTCCGCCCCCCGGCCACCCGCAGGGTCCGCCCCAGCGCTGACCCGGTCCGACCCGTGGGCGGGGGCACGCTGACCGGCTGACCGGCTGCCCGATCGGCAGACCGTCGGTTCCCGGCGACCCAGCCCGAGGGCGCCGAGAGGCGCTGCTCAGGCCTGGGGCACAGCGGCCGTGGTGACGGCACCCGCCACCCCAACCGGCATGACATCTTCGGTGACAGCCAGCGGCGAGTCGGCCGTCACCTGCAGCGCCGCCTTGCCACCGGCCGCCGTCACGACGGTCACGGCGTGCGCTGGGACCCGGAGATGCTGTGCACCGGCCAGCGGACCCCCGCCGGCAGCCAGCGACAGTACCGAGGCTCGCACCGGGCGATCGCCCGGGTTGTACAAGGTCACCGAGACCGGCTGCGCCCCTGGCTGGGCCTGTGCGGCCGCCGCCGGGTTGGCCAGCGTCCAGCGGCCGGAGGGAGAGGCGGCGGCGCTCCCGGCGATGGCCGTCACCGCCCCCCACTGGGGAGCCGACGCGCTGGACGGGGCGGCGGTGATGCGGTCGACGACCACCCCCCGGCCCCCACGCGAGGTGACCGACAGGGCGAAGGCGGCCCCCACGGGGATGCGCGTCTGGCCGCTAAGGGACAGTGTCCACGTCGAGTGGGGCGGCACCACCTGGGTGAGGGGATCGACGGGTCCCGACGCCAGCTGGATGCTCACTTTCACCCGCTCGGTGGCGGCGGTGGGGTTGAACACGACGAGCTGCGACCCCCCGCCCGTGACGTCCGTCGTGCTCGGCAGGTACCACCGAGGCGACGGCGACGGGGCACCCAGGCGCAGCGACATGCCGCTCGCGCCTCCTGTGGAGTGGAGCTGCAGCTCCGACGCCACGACGCGGCCCGACCGGGCGCTCACCACGGTGGCGACGGCGTGGGCGTTCTGGACGTAGCTCGCGACCTCGGCCGTCACCACGCCCCCCGGCGGGACGATGAGGCCCTGGAACGGCGAGGGTTGTACCAGCCCCGTGGCGGTCAGGAACGTGAGGTCGACGACGGCGTCGTCGGGGGTCGGGTTGAACAGCGAGACGAAGAGCGAGTTGCCCGCCGACGTGGCGCCCGAGGCGAAGTACCAGTTGGCGGACGTCACGGTGGCGCACGGGGACATGGCCCACCCTGTCGGGCCCGAGACGAGCTGGCTCACGGCCACCCCCCCGCCGTTGAAGTCCACTCGGCTCGAGACCCAGGTGCCCGAGGCGATCGCCCCCGGCGTCACGGTGGTCTGGCCCAGGGCCGGCACCGTGACCTTCTTCTTCGCCGGGTGGCCTGTCGGCCGGTAGGCGGTGACCGAACCGGTCACCGCGGCGTTGCCCGAGTTCACGAGGAGGAGCGTCGCCTGGGCGATCGGCTGGGTTGGGCCGCTGCCCCCGTTGCAGTACCAGCTGGAGGCGGAAGAGGTCGCCGGGGCGGTGAGCGCTGCCAGCGACGCCGGCGGGGCCGGCAGCGTCGGGCGCGTCGGGCCGCCCACCTCGGCGCTGAGCAACCCGCCGACGGCCAGCAGGACGACGACGAGCACGAGGACGGGGAGCCGTCGCACGCGAGGATCGCGACGGCGTTCCCGGCGGGACTCGGTCACGCCGCACCGCCCGTCGACCCGTCGCCGGTCGGCACGGGCCGGGAGCCAGGCAGGGCCCCCCGGGCTCGAAGCAGCCGGTCGTGCATCCCCTTGCCGTTGGCCCCCTTCGCTGCGGGGAGCTCCTTCCCGCTGCGCCCGTTGCGGGCCGCCGTCTCGTGGCCGTCCTCTTGGCCACCCGCCTCACGGCGCCGCCGCCAGCGGGCCGCCGGCGCGGGGCGGCCGGGTGTGGCGGGAGCCGGGGCGGCCCCCTCGGCGACCGGCTCGGCCGGCGCGGGCTCGGCTGCCGGAACCTCCGCCAGTGCCCGGTCCGGTTCCGGCGCCTGGTCGGGGGCCGGGTCGGGGGCCGGGTCGGGGGCCGGGTCGGGGGCCGGGTCGGGCGCCTGGTCGGGGGCCGGGTCGGGCGACGGGACCACCGTCAAGTGGTCGCCTTCCCCCGCCGTGGCCCTCGCCGGCGGGTGGCTCGCAGCGGCGCGCTCCCGGGCACGGGCGGCCCGGCTGGCCCGCAGCGCCCGGGCGGCGGCCCGTCGGCGGCGCATCGGCAGCCACCACCAGTCGAGCCACCGCCGGCGGCCGAGCAGGGTGCCGGCCACGACCAACCACAACGCCATCTCGCCCAGTTGCACCGCCGGGTCGAGCGGCGAGCCCCGGAACCGCAGCGTGGCCGTCCCCGCCGGTACGCCCGTGTACTGCGAAGCCCACCCGTAGGCCGACCGCCGGGACACGGGCTTTCCGTTGGCCACCAGCTGCCAGCTGCCGCCCGGTGCCGCCAGCGACAGCACCGTCCCGCCCCGCACGTGGCCCGTGTACGCGTGCTCGCCGGCCGACCGGGTCAGCGCCGGCCGCCAGCCCTGGACGTCGGACGGCGTGGGCCGGCCGGCCGCCGACGACACCGGGCCACCGGTCCGCGCCGCCCGCTCGGGCACGAAATCGGTGTTGACGAAGAGCTCGAACCCCGGAGCGCTGCTCGACGCCTGCAGGAGGTCCTCTTGGGCTGCGAGGCCCTGGGTCAGCCCGGATGGCGGGGGGACGCTGACGATGGGCTCACCCCCTGTCACCACCGGCGCCAGCCCCTCCACGACCACCACGTAGCGCACGGCGGCCGCCGACAAGAGACGTCCGAGCCGGACGGTGCGGCCCTCGGCGGCGAGGGTCACGTCCCGCCCGAGGGCGGCGGCCGGACCAGGGGAGGCGGGCAACCACAGGTTCCGCACGTCAGGGAGGCCGTTCTCGGTGGTGGCGAAGGCGAGCTGGGAGTTGACCGACCACGATCCGGTGGGCAGGACCTGCGGTGCGCCCAGCCACAGCACCCGGTACCCGCCGGTGGCGGCGGCTGTGCGGCTGGTCACCGTGGCCAGGGCTTGGCGGTAGCCCACTGTCGGCAGGCCCCACCGGCCGTCGGCCGTCTCGGCCAGGACCGGCAGGAGGCCGACGGCGACTGCCACGACCGCCGCCACCGAGGCCAGCTGGCGCCAGCCGAAGGCGTAGCCGGCGAGGTCCCTCTCGAAGGCGGTGACCCCGAGACCGACGGCTCCGGCCACCCCGACGGCGGCCGGCGTGAGGACGGCGGCGACCGACGGGGTGAACGGCGCGGCCCAGCCCCGGGCGGCTACCAACGCGACCAACCACGAGCACCCGGCCGCTGCCCACAGGCGACCCGCCCACGCGAGCCGCTGTTGCCGGGCGACGAGCAGCGGGAGGACGGCGGCACCCAAGAGGAACCAGCTGAGGACCGATCCGCCGACCGGTCCGACGTCGAAGCGCAGCAGGGCGCTCCACCCGAGCCCCGACGCCGGCGACGCCATCCCGAGGACGGAGAGGGCGTTGCTGCCGCCGGACAGGGTGCCCACCAGCCAGGGCAGCACGAGCACGGCGGTGACCACCGTCGCCCCCACCGCAGTCAGCGCCACCCGGGCGGCGGCGCGCCGGTCCCCGACCGCCGCCGATCCGAGGACGAACCCGCCGGCGATCACCAAGAGGACGAGGGCGGTCACCGGAGCCAGGGCGACAGCGACCGTCTCCAGGGCGCCGAGCACCACCACCTGCCCGAGGAGGGTGGGGCGCCAGCCCTCGCCCTGCGGGCCGTAGGGGGCGCGGCCCGACGCTCGGGCCAGTGCCCCGGCGAACCACGGGGCGACGGCGTAGGCGATGAGGCCGTCCCAGCGAGCGCCGGCCAACGTGTCGTACGGCAGGGCGATGGCGAGGTAGCACAGGGCGCTGGCGAACCGCGCCCTCGGCGAGCCGAAGGGGCGCAGGAGGCGGGACGCGCCCCACGCCCCGATCGGGAACGCCCCCAGCACCAACAGCTTCTGGAGCTGGCCCATGTGCCCCAAGAGCACGGTGCCGAGCAGACCGAGCACGGCGAACCCGGGGCTGGCGGGGGCGCCCGTCCCGACGCCCGCCGGCTGCCAGGCGGCGACGAGCTGGTGCCAGGTGGCCGTCCAGCCGAGGAACGGCGCGAACTGTCCGACGAGGGGCAAGGACCCGCTGAGCAGCCCCCGGGACCCGATCACGAGCACCAGGGTGGCCACCAGCCAGGCCACGAGGCGAGACCGCCGGGTGGCCAGCAGGCGCCGCGGGGCACGCCGGCCGAACCGGTCCCGCCCGCTGCGGCGGCCGAGATCGTCGATCTCGTCGAAGTCGGCGTCCTCCGAGAAGGAGGCACCCACGCTCCCCGTGAGCACCGGCACCGCCCCACCCGCTTCCGTGGCGCCTTCGGTGGGCGGCACCCGCAGCCCGGTGGCCACCTCGAACCCCTGGTGGGCGAGGCGCGAGAAGTAGGTGCCGAGGCGGGCGCTCCCATGCAGCTGGAGCGCCCGGACCTGCCGGTCGCTCAGGACCCGGCGTCGCTGGACCGCGGCCCGCCGGCGGCGCAGCTCGCCGGCGCGCGACAGGTTCCATCGCCAGGCGTCGGCCACCGTCCGGACGCGGCGATGGTCGCGGACGGCGAGGGAGACGGCGATCTCCCCCATGGCGAGGAGGAAGGCCAGGGACAGCACGAACGGCAGGCGCAGGCGGGAGGTGGCGGTGAGCACGGCACGCAGCTCGTGCCGCCGTTGGAGCGCCTGGAGCGTCGGCACCGGCCCGGGACCGAGCGCGGACGATGGCAGCGAGCGACCGCCGCCGGCCAAGACCTCGAGGTGACGGACCCGGGCGTCGGGGGCGACCACGACACGGGCGCCGGCCACGTGGGCGCGCCAGCAGAGGTCGAGGTCCTCGCCCATGGCCACCATGGCGCGGTCGTAACCTCCCAGCTCCTCCATCAGGTCGGCCCGGACGAGGGTGAACCCGCCGGGTGCGACGAAGACGTCCATCACGGCGTCGTGCTGGCCGTGGTCGACCTCGCCCGCCTGGACCCGCTCGACAACGGCGCCCGTGGGGTCGACGTGCTGCCCGACGTGGAGGAGCACCGACGGGTCGTCCCAGCGGAGCATCTTGGGGGTCACGATGCCGGCGTTGGAGCGGAACGACTCCTCGACCATGACGTGCACGGCATCCGGATCGGGAGCGCAGTCGTCATGGCAGAGCAGGAAGAATGCGGCGCCCTCGACCATCTCGAGGGCCTCGTCGACGGCGGCGGCGTAGGTGCGGGCGGAGCGCAGGCGCCGCACGTAGGCCGATGGCAGCGCTCGCGCCACACGCTCGGTCACGTCGCCGGCCCCGCCGGTGATGAGCACGAGGACCGAGAGCTCGGGGTAGTCCTGAGCGGCCAGCGCCGCAAGGGTCTCCTCGAACCAGGGCCCCGGGTCACGCGTCGGCAGCACCGCGACGACGGACGGCACGCGGCCACCGTCGCGGCCGGCCAGCGCCGTACCGCGCGGGTCTCCCCCCGGCTCTACCGCACCAGCCATCAAGAAGGCGAGGCTACCCCTTCGGGGGGTTCGGTCCCGGTCTACAACCCACCTTGCAGGTGAGGCCCCCGCCCAGAGGGCGCTTGCAAAAGTATTCGTACAGGTATACTGTCGACTAACAGCCGGTGGCGGACACGCAACCGAAGAAGGAGCCCTTCATGCCAGACCTTAACGACCTCACCACCGAAGTCGCCCACCGGGCACGGGACGCGGCGTACGTCGCCGTCGGGCTCGGTGTCCTCGGCTTCCAGCGGGCCCAGGTGCAGCGCCAGGAGCTGAAGAAGCGGCTCGCCGGGGAGATCGACCTCGACGAGCGCCTGTCCGAGCTGCGGTCGGCGGTGACCACCGGGGTGCAGCAGCTCGACGAGCTGGTCGAAGGGGCCGTCCAGGCGGTGGAGTCCTCGCTGCAGCCGCTCGAGGAGCAGCTCCCCCCGGTCGCCCGGGAGCTCGCCCAGCGAGCCTACGACTCGGCTCGCGAGATCGGCGCCCAGCTCCGCCAGCTGGTCACCCAGGGCCACTGAGCCGGCCGCCGGCCGGCGGCCGGGAAGCCCAGTCGTCGAGGACGTCGCGCAACGTGTCGTCGAGGTCGAGCTGGGGCTTCCATCCGGTGGCGGCCTCGAGCCGTGACGGGTCCCCGCGCAAGACAGGCACGTCCACCGGTCGCACCAGCGCCGGGTCCGGTTCGAGGGTGAGCGACATCCCGGCCAGGGACAGCATGCGGTCGACGAGGTCGGCGATCGCCACGTCGCGGCCCGAGCAGACGTTGTACACGGTGCCCGGCTCGCCCCCCGTGACGAGGAGCCGATAGGCCTGGACCACGTCCCGGACGTCGGTGAAGTCGCGCCGGGTCGTGAGCGTCCCCACCGTGAGGGTGCTGGCGCCGGTCCGGCGGGCCTCGGCGATCCGCCGGGCGAGCGCCGGCACGGCGAACGTCGGTGCCTGGCCCGGGCCGATGTGGTTGAAGGGGCGCACGACCAGGACCGGCTGGCCGTACCCGCGCCACGCCTGGAGCGCCACCTGCTCGGCTGCCGCCTTGCTGGCGGCGTAGGGGGTGGCGGAGGCGACCGGGGCGGTCTCGGCCAGCGGCAAGTCGTCGGGGGTCACGATGCCGTAGACCTCGGCAGAGCTCACGACGAGCACCGTCGGGACCGGGTCGAGGCGCCGGGCCGCCGCCAGGACGGCGGCCGTCCCCAGCACGTTGACCCGCAGCACCTCGGCCGGGGACTGCCACGACTCCCCTACGTGCGTGCGGGCCGCCAGGTGGTACACGGCATCGGGGGCGGCTTCGGCCACCACCGGGTCGAGGGCGTCCTGGTCGGCCACGTCCGTCTCGATATCGATGGCCACCACCTCGTCGCCCTCGGCGGTCAGGTGCTCCGCCAGCCAGCGGCCCACGAACCCGCGGCCCCCGGTGATCAGCGCGCGCACGATGGCACCCTACCGAACGCGTGCCCTATGCCCCGGTTGCCCGGCGGTAGGCCTCGACGTGGCGGGCGGCGCTGGCGTCCCAGGTGCGCCCGGCGGCGATCGCCAGTCCCTGCCGGCGCCGGTCCTCCACGGCGCGGGCGCCCCGCCCGGCGGCGAGCAGCCCGTCGAGCGCCTCGGCCAGGGCGCCGACGTCGCCCGGGGGAACGAGCACGGCGGCCTCCCCGGCCAGCTCGGCCATGGCCGTCCCCGCCGTCGTCACGAGCGGCGCACCGCACGCCAGAGCCTCCAGGGCGGGCAGGCCGTACCCCTCGGACAGCGAGGGGTACGCCACCACGGTCGCCGACCGCAGCAAGGCCGGCACGGCGTCGTCGGGGACGTAGCCCGTCTGCACCACCCGGTCTCGGTGGCGCTCCACCGCCGCCACCGCCCGGGCCACGGCGTCGCCGCCCCATCCGGGCATCCCGGCCAGCACGAGGAGGGCGTCGGGGTGGGCCGCCGCCATCCGGTCGAACGCCTGGACCAGGCCGGGGACGTTCTTGCGCGGCTCCATCGTCCCCACGAAGCAGACGAAGGGCCGCCCGGGCGGGATGCCGAGCCGGCGCACGGCCGCCTCGTCGGCCGCTCGATCGGCCGGCTCGGGGCCGAAGCGGGCGTGGTCGACGCCGTGCGGGGCGACGACCACGGGGGCCTCCACCCGGACCAGCTCCCCCAGGCGGCGAGCGGTGGTGGCGCTCACGCACACGAGGACGGCGGCCCGACGGGCGGCGACGGTGATGGCCCGGCGGAACAGCAGCACCTTGGAGCGCTCGTGCCACTCGGGGTGGTCGAAGAAGGTGCAGTCGTGAATGGTGACGGCGATGGGGAGCCGGGCGCGCTCGGGCATCGTGTAGTGCGGGCCGTGGTGGACGTCGGGACGGACGCGGCGGAGCACGGCCGGCAGCACCGCCTGCTCCCAGGCGAGCCGCAGCGGGCGCGCCGAGGGCGCCGCCGGGACCACGGTGCCGCCGAGGTGCCGCCAGCGGGCCACGTCGTGGCGGCGGCTCACCGCCACCAGGTCGACGTCCTCCCGCCGGGCCAGGGCGACCGCCAGCTCGAGCGTGTAGCGGCCAGCACCGGCGGGGTTGGGGGGCACGGCCGTGACGTCCAGGGCCACCCGGAGGGCCGTCATCGGGCGCGGCCCTTGGCGAGGGCCGCCCACAGGTCGGCGTGGGCCCGTGCGGCGCGCCGCCACGTGCGCGGCAGGGCCCAGGCGGTGCCGGCTTCGCCCAGCCGGGCCCGTACCGCGCCGTCGACCGATGCCGCCACGAGGGCGTCGGCGATCGCCTCCTCCGAGGCCGGGTCCACCCGCACGGCCGGCGCCGGACCGGCGGGACCCGGGTCGACGCTCGGCACGGCGGTGCTCGCCACCACCGGGATGCCCCACCGCATGGCCTCGACGGGCGGAAAGCCGTAGCCCTCGGCCAACGGCACGTAGGCGAAGGTGCGCGCCCCGGCGTAGAGGGCGGCGAGGACGGCGTCGTCGACGGGTCCCGCCGCCACCACTCCCTCGGGGATCGCACCGAGCCCGCTGGCCCCCCAGCCCGCCGGGCCGACCACCACCAGGGGCCACGGCTCGGGCAGGTCGGGGCGAGCCCGGGCGTAGGCCGCCACCAAGCGGGCGAGGTTCTTGCGCGGCTCGAGGGTGCTCGCCGTGAGGAGGTACCGCCCGTCGACCCCGAGCCGGCGGAGCAGGGCGGAGGCGGCGGGTCGGTCCGGGGCCGGGAGGTGGTCGGCGCCCCACGGCAGGACGTGCACCGCCTCGGGGCGGGCCCCGGCCGCACGGAGGTCGGCGGCCACCACGGCGGACGGGACCACGAGGGCGTCAGCGGCCTCGAGCGCTCGAGCCAGTGCCGCCTCGTGCCAGCGGCGTCCCCGAGCGGTCGCGGCCTCCGGGTGCGGGCGCCACGCCAGGTCGTGGACGGTCACCGCCAGCGCCGGGCGGCGCCCGAACCGCACCGGCGGCGGCGCAGCCAGCGACACGGCGTGGACCACGTCGAACCCCCGGGGGGCGGCCACCAAGCGGCGGTCCCACGCGCGGGTGAGCGCCACGGCCGGGAGCCGGGAGGTGAGGACGGGGCGCCCGAACCGCTCCAGCGGGTCGGTGCCGTGGCGCGGCGGGCGCGAGGCGTAGAGGGAGACCTCCGGCTCCACGGGCGCCGGATCGCCGGCGGCAAGCCCCTCGAGGAGGCCGGCAGCGTACCGGCCGATGCCGCCGGGGACGCGCCGGCGGAGCTGCTCCACCACCAGGAGGACGGCGGTCACCGTCGCCCCCGGGCCCGCCGGCGCTCACCGCGGTCGGCGGCGGCATCTCGATAGCACGCCTCCAGGCCCTCGGCGCACCGCTCCCACGAGAACCGGGCGGCATGCGCCCGACCCCGCTCGGCGAGCGAACCGGCGAGGGCGTCGTCGTCGAGCACCCGGGCGAGGGCGCCGGCAAGGGCGTCCCCGTCACCCACGTCGACGAGGACGGCGGCGTCCTCTCCGGCCACTTCGGGCACAGCACCGGCACGGGTCGCCACCACGGGGGTGCCGGCCGCCATCGCCTGGAGCGGCGGGAACCCGAACCCTTCGTAGACCGACGGGTAGGCCAACACGGCGGCGCCCGCCAACAGGCCGGCGAGAGCGGCGTCCTCCACCCAGCCGGTGGCGACGACCCGGTCCCGCGCCCGGGCGGCGGCCACGGCGTCGGCGAGCGCCCCGCTCCCCCAGCCCGAGGGGCCGGCCAGGACGAGGGCGAGGTCGGGCCGGTCGGCGGCCACCATGTCGAACGCCCGGACGAGGCCCGGCAGGTCCTTGCGGGGCTCGGCCGTGCCCACGGCGAGCACGAACCGGGAGGTGCCGGGGGGGAGCACGCGCCCGGCTGCCGCCGGGTCGGGGGGCGGCAGGGCGGGCACCCCCAAGTGGACCGCCCGCACCCGCTCCGGCGCGGCCCCGAAGGCCTCGACCACCTCGGCGGCGACGTGGGCCGAGGGCGTGTGCACCCAGGCGCCGTCGGCCACGGCACGGCGGATGAGCGCCGGGAAGGCCAGCGTCGGGCCGTCGCACAGCTCGGGGAACCGGACGGTCGTGAGGTCGTGCACCGTCACCACCCGCGCCGCCCGGCGGGCCGGGGGCACCACGAAGTTGGTGCCGTGGACGACGTCGCAGGCCCCGACCAGCCACTCGATCGGCGGCACCTCGCCATGCCGCCAGGCCAGGTGCAGCGGCCGGGCGGGCAAGGGCCGATCGACCACCGCCACGCCGGGGGGCACCCGCCCGACGATGCCGTGCCGCCGGCGCCAGCTGACGGCGAAGGCTCGGGCGGCGACCGTCGGGCGGTGGCTCAGGCCGTCCAGCGCCCCGGCACAGAAGGCGCCGACGCCCGTCGGACGGCCGAGCAAGGGCGTGGCGTCGACCGCCACCCGCACCGTTCGCCCCGCCACGGTCACCTCCCGCCGCCCACGTCCCCGGACTCGCCGCCGGCCGGGGGGATCATCCGAGGCCGTGGTCCCGACGCCGCTCGCCGGGGTCCCCGACACCGTAGGCGGAGCGCGTCGGCCCGGGGGGCACCGGCCCGGAGGGCGCCGGCCCGGGGGGCGCCGGCGACGGGGCGCGCCCCAGCTCGGCGAGGACGGCGTCGGCCAGCACCGGCCAGGCGGCGATCGCCCAGGGCCCGAACGACCGGTCGGCCAGCGAGGTGCACGCCACCCCGGCGACCGGGTCGACCCAGAGGAACGACCCGGACTGGCCGAAGTGGCCGAAGGTCGCCGGGCTGTTGGTCCGGCCCGTCCAGTGGGGGTGCTTGCCGTCGCGCAGCTCGAACCCCAGCCCCCAGTCGCACGGGTCCTGCTGGCCGAACCCCGGCAGCACCCCGGGCAGGCCGGGAAAGGCGACGGTGGTGGCCTGCCGCAGGGTCTCGGGCGCGATCACCGTGGGGCGGAGCAGCTCGGCCCCGAGGGCGACGAGGTCCCGCAGCGTCCCGAGCACCCCGGCCGCCGGCGACGCGCCGGGACGCAGCGACGCCCCCGCCATCCCGACGGGCTCGAGGACGGCCTCCCGCAGGTACACGTCGAACGGCAGGCCGGAACGGGCCGCCACCAGCTCCCCGAGGAGGAGGTAGCCGGCATTCGAGTAGATGCGGCGGCGACCGGGACGGGCGAGCACCCGCCCGCCGTCCGGTGTCAGGCCGGAGGCGTGGGCCAAGAGGTGGGCGACGGTCGCACCCGGCGGCCCGGCCGGGTCCTCCAGGGCCACCGTCCCCTCCTCGACGGCGACCAGGACGGCCAGTGCGGTGCAGAGCTTGGTCACCGAGGCCCACGGAAAGACCCGGTCGACGGCCCCGACGACCCCGGCCACGGCACAGTCCCGGCCGACGACGGGCCGGCGCGTGTCGTCGTCGCGGGGCCCGGCCGTGACCACCGCGGCCGCGGCGGCGCCGACCGGCCAGCTCGCCAACGCCTCGAGCGCCCGCATCGTCTGGCGAGCGTACTGCCGGCCCCACGTATCCTGAGCCCGTGGTCGTGACCCTGGCAGGCGGTGTGGGAGCGGCCCGGCTCCTGGCCGGGCTGGTGCAGGTGGTCGACCCGTCGTCGGTGACCGCCGTGGTCAACACCGGCGACGACATGGTCCTGCACGGGCTCCACATCAGCCCCGACGTCGACACGGTGACCTACACGCTCGGCGGGGTGTCCAACCTCGACACCGGCTGGGGGGTCGCCGGCGAGACGTGGCACGTGATGGCCGCCCTGGAGAACCTGGGCGGCGAGGCGTGGTTCCGCCTGGGCGACCGGGACCTCGCCACCCACCTCTACCGCACCCAGCGCCTGTCGCAGGGGGCCACCCTGAGCGAGGTCACGGCCGAGCTGGCACGGGCCCGAGGTGTCGGGGTCCGGCTCCTGCCGATGTCCGACGACCCGGTCCGCACCCGTCTCACCCTGGCCGAGACCGCAGGGGACCTCCCGGCCGGCTCCGACGTCGCCTTCCAGGACTACTTCGTGCGCCTGGGGCACGGTGTCGCCGTCCGGGCCGTGTCGTTCACCGGGGCGGACGCCGCCCGCCCGGCGCCCGGTGTGCTCGAGGCCCTCGCCGCCGCCGAGCAGATCGTCATCTGCCCCTCCAACCCGATCGTGTCCATCGGGCCGCTCCTGGCGATCCCCGGCATCGGCGCCGCCCTGGCGGCCCGCCGGGACGACGTGGTCGCCGTCTCCCCCATCGTCGCCGGCGCCGCCCTCAAGGGGCCGGCCGACCGCCTGCTCGTCGAGCTCGGCCACGAAGCCTCGGTGGCCGGCGTGGCCCGCTGCTACGCCGGGGTCGCCGGGACGCTCGTGATCGACGAGGCGGACGCCGGGCTGGCCGGCGCGGTCGAGGCCGAGGGGTTGCGGGCGATCGTCGCCCCGACCGTCATGTCGACGCCCGAACGGGCGGCCGCGCTCGGCCGGCTGGTGCTCGATGCCCGTCGATGACCGGGCGGCCCTGACGGTCCTCCCCGTCACCGGCATCGGCGAGGTCCCCTCCGGCGTCGAGCTGGGCGCCCTCCTGGCCGAGGAGCTGGCCGGCGGCGTCCACGACGGCGACGTGCTCGTCGTGACCCAGAAGATCGTGTCCAAGGCCGAAGGGCGGTTGGTGGCGATCGACGCCGACGATCCGGCGGCCAAGCTCCGGCTCGTCGAGCAGGAGTCGGTCCGGGTGCTGCGCCGGCGCGGCGACCTCCTCATCACCGAGACGACGCACGGCTTCGTCTGCGCCAACGCCGGGGTGGACCTGTCCAACGTGGCCGAGGGCACGGCGGCCCTCCTCCCCGTCGACCCGGACCGCTCCGCCCGGCGGATCCGGGGCGAGCTGCGGCGGCGGCTCGGGGTCGAGGTGGGGGTCATCGTGTCCGACACGTTCGGGCGCACGTGGCGACGCGGGGTGACCGACGTCGCCATCGGCTGCGCCGGGGTGGCCGCGGTCGTCGACCTGCGGGGCACGACGGATGCCGGCGGCCGGGAGCTGGTGGCGACCGAGGTGTGCGTCGCCGACGAGCTGGCCGCCGCCGCCGAGCTCGTGATGGGCAAGGACCGTCACGTGCCGGTGGCGATCGTCCGGGGCGTCCCCGCCGCCTGGCTGCGAGACGGCTCGGTGGCCGGCGAGATCGTGCGGACGACGGGCGAGGACCTGTTCCGCTAACCCGGCGGACCCGCTCGCAGTAGGCGCCGCCGATGGCGACCACCGGCCGGTCGCGGTGGCCCCGCAACCGCCGAGCGAGGCTGGCGTGGCCGCCATGGTGCGCCGGGCCGCGCTGGCCGAGGCGGACGACGCGTCCTTCGCCGCCTGCTCCACCGCCACGGAGGGCAACCCCTTCATCGTCACCGAGCTCCTGACGACCATCGCCGCCGAAGGCTGGGCTGCGAGCGACGACGCGACCGCACACGTTGGCTGACGGCGGCGGGCGAGGCCCCGGACCGGCCCGCCGCCCCGTCAGTCCGCCGGCGCCGGGGAGGTGCTCGCCCGCACGTGCTCGAGCACGGCGCGGGTCCCGTCGGCGAGCGTCGTCCAGGACCGCCAGCCCAGGTGGATGCGGGCCCGGGTGGGGTCGAGGGCGTTGCGCCGCAGCTCGCCCGGGCGAGGCGGGGCGTGCACGGGAGCGTGGTCGGAGCCGGCCACCTCGGCCATGGTGGCGTAGAGCTCGTTGACCGAGACCTCCCGGCCAGTGCCGATGTTGCAGACCAGGCCCTCGCCGCGGGTGGCGGCCCGGACGAAGGCGTCCACCACGTCGTCGACGTAGACGTAGTCCCGGGTCTGGGTGCCGTCGCCGTAGACGGTGACGGGCTTGCCGGCCACCAGGCGCTCGGCGAAGATCGCCACCACCCCGGCCTCGCCGTGGGGGTCCTGGCGGGGTCCGTAGACGTTGGCCAGGGCGAGGGCCGTGAACTCGACGCCGTGCAGCTCCCGGTAGGCGACGAGGTAGTCGAGGACGGCCTTCTTCGAGACCCCGTAGGGGGACAAGGGCCGGTGAGGGTGCGACTCGCGCAACGGCAGGGCGTCGTCGGCCGCCTCCCCGTAGAGGGTTCCGCCACTGGCGGCGAACACCACCCGCTCGCAGCCCGCCGCCCGGGCCCCCTCGAGCACGCGCAGGCTGCCGATCACGTTCACGTCGGCGTCGAAGGCCGGCCGGTCGACCGAGACCCGGACGTCGATCTGTGCCGCCAGGTGGAAGACGACCTCGGGGTGCCGGTGGGCGACGAGGTCCACCATGTCGGGCAGGCGCACGTCGAGCTGGTGGATGGTGAGGCGCCGCCCGCCGGTGGCCCGGGCCTCGGCCAGGTTGACGAGGGACCCCGTCGACAGATCGTCGACCACGTCCACGTCGTGACCCTCGGCCAGCAGCCGGTCGACGAGGGTCGAGCCGATGAACCCGGCACCGCCGGTGACCATCGCCCGCATGGCGCTCACTCCGGCTCGGGCACGCGCCGCCCGTCCACGACGTCGTGGGGTGCGACCTCGGCCCCGAAGCCGAGCACCGAGAGGGGCCGGACGTCGGCACCGGCGCCCACCACGGCGCCGGCCCCCAGCACCGACCCGACCACCGAGGCGCCGGCGCACACCCGGGACCCGGCGAGGAGCGCCGACTCGACCACCGTGGCTCCGTCCTCGACCACGCACCCCGCACCGATCACGGACCGGTCGACGGTGGCGCCGGCCGCCACCCGGGCCCCGTCGGCCACCAGGCTGGCACCCGCCACCTTGCCGGCCACCTCCGGGTGCCCGAGCACCCAGTACCCGTCGACGACCCGCCGGGCGCCCGGCACCGGCGGTCCGGGGCGACGGCCCTCGAGGAGGTCCCACTGGGCCTGGAGATAGGCCGCCGGCGTCCCGGTGTCGAGCCAGTAGGCGTCGTCGGCACGGGCGAACAGCCGGCCGTCGACGACCATGGCCGGGAAGGTCTCCCGCTCGATGGACACCCGGCGGTCGGGGGCGATCCGGGCCAGCACCGACGGCTCGAGCACATAGGTGCCGGCGTTGATCAGGTTGGTCGGCGCCTCGCCGGGGGGCGGCTTCTCGACGAAGGCCGTCACACGCCCCTCGTCGTCGGTCGGGACCACCCCGAAGGCGGAGGGATCGGCGACCGGGTGGAGGGCGATCGTGCCCTCGGCCCGTCGCGCCCGGTGGAAGGCGACCAGCGCTCCGACGTCCAGGTCGGTGAGGACGTCCCCGTTCACCACCACGAAGGTGTCGCCGATCCCCGCGTGGACGGCGGCGAACCGGACGGCGCCGGCGGTGTCCAGCGGCTCGGGCTCGACGGCGTAGGACAGCCGCACGCCGGCGGCCACCCCATCGGGGTAGGCGCGGAGGAAGGCGTCGGGCAGGTAGCCGAGCGACAGCACCGCCTCGTCGACCCCGTGGCGAGCCAGCTGGCCGAGCACCCGCTCGATCATGGGCTGCTCGGCGACGGGCAGCATCTGCTTGGGGGTGGCGAGGGTGAGCGGTCGAAGGCGGGTACCCTCCCCTCCGACCAGGACGACAGCCTGCACGGCTACTTGCCAGTCGTGGTCGTGGTCGACGTCGACGAAGGAGCCGTCGTCGGAGTCGACGAAGGAGCCGTCGTCGTGGTCGACGAAGGAGCCGTCGTCGTGGTCGACCCCGTGGCGGGGGCCGTCGTGGTCGTGGACGAGCTCCCAAGGGAGGCACTCGCCTGGACGAGGGCCGTCACGACCTTGCCGTTGGGCTTGGCCAGGCTGGTCCCCTTGGGCACGAACCCGATGGTGATGAGCTGGTTGTCGGTGAACTTGAGCGTCCGCGGGTCGCCGGCTACCACGTGGGCCTTGCCCTTCGTGTCGAAGGCGTTGGTCCAGTAGGCCACCTGCACGTAGGCCTTCTTGCCGGCGTCAGGCGTGCCGGTGGGGCACGATTGCCCGTTGCGGTAGATGGTGGACTTCTTCTTCCCGGAGGGCACGGCGACCGATGTGGCGCTCAGCGCCATGTGCGGATAGCCGGCGACGAACTTGCCCAGGACCGCGTTGTCCCCCGCGGCCGAGGCCGTCTTCGGCGAGACCACGATCAGCCCGTTGCCCGTCGTGTAGAAGGACTGCGACGACGACCCGCTGGTCTTGGCGTTGGAGGCCACCGATGTGAGCTCCTTGCCGCAAACGTTGAAGGCGAACCCGGCGTACCAGGTCGTCGACGTGGTGGGCGCGACGCTGGAGCTCGCCGCCGTCGGGTGCTGGTACTGGTACCGGGAGTAGACGAGGGACGCCAGGCCCACGATCACGATGAGGACCAGGGCGGCATACCAGTTGACCGGCACCTGGCCGCGGTAGGTCCGACCGCCCCCGGTCGCACCGGCGCGGGCGACCCACTTCCCGGTCGAAGTCCTCGGCATGGCGCGATGACACTAGCAACCGAACCCTGCCTCCCTTGGGCAGCCGGGCCGTCGCCGCCCGTCACCGCCGTCCCGCCAAGGCACCGGCGTCGTGGCGCCGGCTGAGCAGGTCGTACAGGGCTGCCGTCCGGGGGTGCACCCAGCGAGCCAGGTCGGCGGTGACCGACGGGGGCCCGGCGCGGGGCACGGGCGGCCCGCCACCCAAGAGCCCGATCAGCTCCGCCATCGCCGCCTCCACGCCCGCCGGGTTGCCCTGGAGGTCCGCCGCCCGAAGGAGGTCCCGGTACAGCCGCTCGTCGTAGGGGGCGGCCAGAAGGCCGCGGCGGGCCGCCCGCTCGGCCCCGTGGCCGTCCCCGGCGGCCAGCCGGTCCCGGACGACGGCGCGCGCCAGCTGGACGACGGCGTCCTCCACCTCGGCGGCGACCCCTTCGAGCACCGTCCAGTCGGCGGTGCGCAGCCCGTCGAACGGCCGCCCGCGCACCAACCCGAGCGCGGCCACCCAGGCGCCCGGATCGCCCGTCGAGGCCAGCCCCTGGAACCGCTGCCAGTCGGTGGACACGGCTGGACCGAGGCGGAGACGCCCACGGCCGTGGGGCAGGTGGTCACCACCGGCGCGAGAGCGACCGAGCGTGCGACGCGCCGCCGACACCGTCGAGTGGCGGGTGGGATCGGCCACCAGCCGATCGGGCCACAGGGCGGTGGCCCACCGGTCGGCCGTGACCCCTTCGGGGTGGAGTGCCAAGTACACGATCAGCTCCAGACCCCACGGGCGCCGGAACGGGCGCGCCGCACCGACCACGACCACCGGACCCAGGATCTGCACCTCGACCTCCGCCCGGGCGTCGGCGTGGGCGCTCTGCTGCTGGAGCGGCTGCACGCTCCCGAACGGTCGGGACCGCCGGGCGGGCGACACCGCCGCGGCGAAGTGGATCAGCGCCGAGCGGGCTCCCCGAGGGTGGCCGGGCCACTGCCCGCGTCGGCCCCGGCGTCCAGGCCGGCGACGGGGATGGCATCGGCCGAGCCCGACAGGGAGCGCTGCCCCTCTGCCGGGGAGGGACCGCAACGGAGGCCAAGGCCGCAGGAGGTGCCGCTCCGCCGGCTGCGAATTCGGCGCCACGCGTATGCGGTGACCACGGCGGCGGCCGCGAGCAGCCACGCGACGGTGGCGTTGCCGCTGATGCTGCCGAGGGCGTAGCCCACGACGGCGGCCGCACCGAGACGAACGACAGGGCACGTACCCACACCCCGACCCTACCGCCCTCTACCCCCGGGCGTACCTCGTGGAGCCGGACGCGAACGTGCGGCCCGAGATCTCCTTATACCCCCATGGGTATCTGCTAAGGTCACCGGGATGGCAACCACCGCACCGCACGACACCGCACCGCACACCCACGACGCCTCGCCCCACGGGTCGCAGCAGGGCGATGTCGGGCACGACCACGCCACCCCGCTCGGTGGACGCCGCTTCAGCGCCGGCGGCTCGTGCGCAACGGGCAGCGCCTGGCCGAAGCACCGGGTCCTCTTCCTTCTCGCCGGTACCTTCACCGTCACGGGGACGGCACTGGCGGCGGGAGTGAACCCCTGGTTCGCGCTGCTCCCGGGCCTGGTGGGGCTCAACCAGCTCCTCTTGGTGGCCACCGGCTGGTGCCCGGCCTCGGCGGTGCTCGACCGCGTCCTCCCCTCCGCTCAGAGCTGACAGCCCGGCCTCGGCGGTCGGCGCGGGTCGGCGGTCGGCACCGGCGGTCGGCGCGGGTCGGCGGTCGGCGGTCGGCGGTCGGCGGTCGGCACCGGCGGTCGGCCCTGTGGGGAGCGGCCACCGGCCGGTAGCGTCGCCCGCATGAGCCCAACACCCCCAACCACAGCGCGCCCTGCCACCCCCGACCTCGGCCAGGTCCGGGCCGTGGTGACCGGTGCGACCAGCGGGCTCGGGGCGGCGATGGCCGACGCCCTCCTGGCGGCGGGTGCCACCGTGGCGCTGGCCGCCCGGCCGACCGAGCGCCTCGAGCGTGCGGTCGCCGAGCGGCGCGCCGCCGGGCAGCCGGCGGAGGCGCTCCCGGTCGACGTGCGAGACCCCGCGGCCGTGGCGGTGGCCGCTGCGCGTGCCGTCGACGTGCTCGGCCGGGTGGACCTGCTCGTCAACAACGCCGGCCTCGGCATGCGCACGGTGAACCGGCGCTTCTACGAGGACCCTCTGCCCTTCTGGGAGGTCGGGCCCGACGCCTTCGCCGACGTGGTCACCACCAACCTGACCGGCTACTTCCTCGTGGCCCGCGCCTTCGCCCCCGTCCTCCTCGCCCAGGGACGTGGCCGCGTCGTGAACGTCTCGACGAACTTCACGACGATGCGCCGGCGCGGCTTCGTGCCGTACGGCCCGTCCCGGGCGGGGTCCGAGGCGCTGAGCGATGTCATGGTCGAGGACTTCCGCCCCCACGGGGTCACCGTGAACGTGCTCCTGCCCGGTGGTGGGACCGACACCGGGATGTTCCCCGAAGACCTCGACGACGCGGCGCGGGCCCGGCTGCTGCGCCCCGAGATCATGGGTCCGCCGATCGTGTACCTGGCGTCGCCAGCGGCTGACGGGATCACCGGGGAGCGCATCGTGGCCACCGAATTCGACCGGTGGCTGGCGGAGCGCCAGGCGTAGCCTTCTCGGTGTGACCGCTGCTGCCGGCCGCCGCGCCGTCCGGGGTGCCACCGAGGCGGACGCCGAGGACGCCGCCAGCCTCCTGCGACGGTTCAACGCCGAGTACGGCGATCCGGCGCCCAGCCTCCTCGAGCTGACCGGGCGGGTCGCCGAGCTCCTGGCGGAAGGCGCCACCACGGTGCTGCTCGCCGGCGACGGTCCGGACGGGCTGGCGCTCCTTCGGTTCCGCACCGCCCTCTGGTCGCCCGGGCTCGAGTGCTACCTCGCCGAACTGTACGTCGTGCCCGAACGGCGGGGACAGGGGCTGGGCCGCGCCCTGCTCGATGCCGCCATCGACGACGCCCGGGCCCGGGGCGCCGACACGATGGACCTCGGGACGAGCGAGGCCGACACGCTCGCCCGGGGCCTCTACGAGCGGTCCGGGTTCGTCAACCGCGAGCACCCGCCCGACGGCCCCTTGATGTACGTCTACGAGCGCAACCTCTGACGACGGGGGGCTTGGCAGCCCGGGTCGGCCGGCGGCGGGTCGGCGCGGCGGGTCGGGTCGGCGGGGCGGCGGGAGTCAGCGGGGCGGGGCGACGAGGATGCCGTGGAGGGCGAAGTCGAGCGCCCGGGCGGCCGCCGCCTCTCGCTCCTCGACCGGGACACCATCGACGACGCCCTTCACCATGCCGACGACGATGAGCACGTCATCGGGCGTGACATCGGGCCGCAGGGTGCCGGCAGCGGCCGCCTGCTCCACGCAGACGGCGATCATCCGGAGCAATCGCTGCACCAGGTCGTGCAGCAAGCTGCCGGGCTCGCGAGGATCGGCGGACTCCGCCACCGCCAGCTGCACGAGCGTGTGGGTGCGGAGCATCGAGGCGACCAGCTGGTGGAGGAACGTAGCGAGCGCGTCGGGTCCCGGAGGGATCGCCGCGGCATCGGCCTCCAGGCCGTCCAGCACCTCCTCGGCGATGGCGCCGAGCAGCGCCCGCCGGTCCGGGAAGTGGCGGTAGAGCGTCGCCTGCCCGACCCCTGCGTGGCGCGCGATCTCGTACATCGGTACGTCGCCGCGCGCCGAGAGCAGCTCCTGGGCGGCCTCGAGAAGGGCGCGCCGGTTGCGTTGCACGTCACTTCGAATGTGCGACACCGGCTGCGGCATGCCTGCGATGTTACCCAGCAATGCGGACAGGATCATCCGAATGGACACTGTTGTCCGTTTGGTTGGTAGTGTGGCGGACAGCGTTCTCCGTTTTCTGTTCCGTGTTGCTGTTCCGCGTTGCTGTTCCGTGCGCGCTCGGGGCGTCAGCCCGCCCCGGACCGCCCCCGCCCCTCCAGGAGGTTCCGATGTCCATCGCCGCCGCTCCTTCGGGCCTCGACCAGTCGCCTGGTGGCGCCGCCGGATCGAGCCGCCTGCGCGGGCATCCCTGGTGGGTCCTGGCCAGCGTTGCGCTGGGCCTCGTCATGGTGGGCCTCGACGGCACCGTCGTCTCCGTCGCCAACCCGGTGATCGCCCGGGACCTCCACACGTCCGTCTCCCAGCTGCAGTGGATCACGAACGCCTACCTGCTCGTGCTGGCGGTCGGCCTCATCTTCGGCGGCAAGCTGGGTGACCGCTTCGGGCGCCGCAAGGTGTTCCTGATCGGCGTCGTCGGCTTCGCGCTGTCCTCGCTCGCCGTGGGCCTCGTCGGCACGACCGGTGGCGTCATCGCCTTCCGCGCCGTGCAAGGAGCGTTCGGGGCCCTCCTCATGCCCAACACCTTGGCGATCCTGCGGGCGACGTTCCCGCCGGAGAAGCTCAACATGGCCGTCGGGATCTGGGGCGGAGCGTCCGGGATCTCGGTTGCCGCCGGTCCCATCATCGGCGGGCTACTGGTCCAGAACGTCAGCTGGCAGTCGGTCTTCTACCTCAACCTCCCGGTGGCCGCCATCGCCCTCGCCATCGGACTGCTGGTGCTCGTGGAGAGCCGTGACGAGCGCCCGTCTCGTTTCGACCTGCCCGGCATGGGGCTGCTCGGCGTGGGCCTCTTCGCCCTCGTGTTCGGCTTGATCAAAGCCCAGACGTGGGGCTGGAGCGACGCCAAGACGATCCTCTTCATGGCGGGAGGTGTCGCCCTCCTGACGGCGTTCGCCCTCGTCGAGAGCCGGACGCGGGCGCCGCTGCTGCCCATGCGGCTCTTCACGAACCGCTCCCTCAGCATCGGGACGCTCGTCGTGCTGATCGGCTTCCTGTCGCTGTTCGGCGTGCTCTTCTTCCTTACGCTGTACCTCGAGAACGTCCACGGGTACACGGCCGTCCAGGCCGGCGTCCGGATGCTGCCGCTCACCGCCACCATGATCGTGAGCGCCCCGCTGGGGGGCGTCCTCACCGAGAAGATCGGACCTCGCCTCACGATGTTCACCGGGCTGGCGCTCATTGGCGGTGGCTTGCTGTGGATGACGGGTGTCGGGGTGGACTCCGCCTTCGGCGCCCTGTGGCCGCCGTTCCTCATGATCGGCGCCGGGCTCGGTTGCATGATCACCTCGAGCTCCGAGGTGATCATCGGGAACGCGCCCGTCGAGGACGCCGGGATCGCCGGGGGCCTGCAGTCCACGGCGACCCAGCTGGGCGGAGTGATGGGGACGGCGATCCTCGGCTCGGTCCTGACCACGCACGTGGCATCCGTCTACGTCGCCGACCTCGTCGGCGCCGGAGCGCCGGCAGCGCTGGCGTCCCGGCTGAGCAGCGCCGGCGCGGCACAGCTCGCCGGCCAGGGCATCGCCCCGACCGTGCCGCACGCGTCGGCCGTGCAAGCAGCGGTCACGGCCGGCACGCACGCCGCCTTCGTGAGCGGCCTCCACACGTCGCTGGCGATCGGGGCGATCGTCTCTTTCGTCGCCGCCGGTCTCGCCCTCCTGGCACGCAAGGGCGCCAACGCCGGCGCGGGACACGCCGCCATCTGAAACTGGCGCACGCCGCCGGCGCGGCGCACAACCCCGCGCTCAGTCCGCGGCTGTCGCTGTCGCTGTCCGGTCGTGCGCCAGGTCTGTCTCGGGGCCGCCCATCACGTCGCTCACCGACGGCTCGGAGCCGCCCATCACGTCGGACACGTCCGGCTCGGGGCCGCCCATGACGTCGCTCACCGACGGCTCGGAGCCGCCCATGACGTCCTCCTCTTCGGGCTCAGCTCCTCCCATCACGTCGGAGACATCGGGCTCTTCGCCTCCCATGACGTCGGATTGCATGGTCCACCTCCTCGGGTCGGCGGGAAACGGGGCAGGTGATCGGCGGCTCGAGTGGACGAGGACGAGGACGAGGCAGACGTGTGGCTGTCGAGCGTCACCGATCGCCAGGTGCCGGGTGGGCCGACGTGCCGACAACGCCGGCGGGGGCCGCACCGCCGGGTGCGGCCGTCACTGCCGAGGAGGAAGCACTCGGGATGAGGTCCAGCGCGCCGGCACACCTCGTGCGGGGCTCGATGTCGGGTGTTGTCGTACGGCATACGCACCACCGTCCCGCCGCGGAGCGGCGCTGGCGTCACTGTGCGCCTCGCCGTACTGCCTGTCAACCGGCGCGACGGCCGATCGCCTCCTCGACGCCTCGTCGTTGCCGCGCGAGCGCGACGGACGACCGGCGTCAGCGTGGAACGCCGACGCCGCAGCACCGGCTCGAGGGGCGGGCGCGGTCGAGCTCGTCGCCACGTGGGTAGCACCCCCCGGCCCGTGGTCAGCGCCTGGGGGCACGAGCCGTCGTCGCACCCTTGCCGGCGCACCGTCGACCTCGACCGGCGTTCACACTTCGGGATCGACGGCAAAGTATCCCGTGGTACAAGTAGTACGTAGGAGGACCAGCCGTGCGTCTCAACAGCAAGGGCCAGGTCACGATCCCCGCCCCTCTGCGCCAACTGCACGGATTGCATGAGGGGGACGAGGTCGACGTCGTCGAGGACGAGAGCGGGCTGCGGATCGTCCGCGTCGAGGGCAGCCAGAGCCACGGAGAACGGATCGTGCAGCGGATGCGTGGTCGGGCCACGACCACGATGACCACCGATCAACTCCTGCACCTGCTCCGTGACGACTGAGCCCCCGAGGGCCCGTCCGGTGGTCACGCTGGTCGACTCGAGCGTGCTGCTCGGCGTGTTGACCGAGGACGGCGCGTGGGGCGAGCGGTCACGAGAGGTGCTCGCCAATGCGGGGACGAAGGGCGATTGGTCATCAACCCCATCATCTACGCCGAGATCTCGACCGGCTTCGACAAGATCGAGGATCTCGACGACGCGGTGCCAGCCGGCGACTTCCAGCGCGAGCCACTGCCCTACGCGGCCGGGTTCCTGGCCGGCAAGGCGTTCCTCGCCCACCGGCAGCGAGGCCGCCAGCGCCTGTCGCCGCTTCCGGACTTCTACATCGGCGCCCATGCGGCGGTGCTTGGATATCGACTGCTCACCCGCGACGTAGCTCGGTACCGAACCTCGTTCCCGTCGCTACAGTTCCTCATCCCTCCAAGCTGACCGAGGCACCGCTACCCGGCGGGAATCGCCGGTCATCGAGCGCTGCGGATCCGGCACCAGTTCGAGCCCCCTCGACCGTCGCCATTCCTGCCGTCCTGACCTGCATCGGCGCGCCGCGAACGTCGAGTGGTCCGTCGTCACTCGCATTCGAACCACCGCGAGCTGTGGCAACGCATTGGCGTGCTGCGCTCGACGTCTCGGGACGTCAGACGCGGATGACCTCTATGTCCGCCATCGCCCCGTAGTCACGGTCCTGGGTGACGACGGGGATCCGTTCCACTGCGGCAGTTGCTGCGACGAGCGCGTCGAGGATCGGCACTCGTCGTCGGCGGGCTCGCAGATCTGCGGCGATACGGGCGAATTGGCGGGCAACCTCTGCGTCGACCGGTAGCGGATCCCACGTCGACTCGACGGCCGAAAGCGTCGCCAACCTGCCGGGACGTTCGGCGTCGCCGGCCATCAGCACCCCGAGCGTGAGCTCGGCCACCGTCACGACCGAAACCTCGGTCTCCGTCACGCCAGCCATTTCGCCCAACGGTCGCCCCGACTCGGTCGCGACGAAGAACGACGTGTCGAGCAGCGCTCTCACAGATCGTCCGTGGAATCCGACAGCAGCCCGCGCACATCGGCCAGCAGTCGAGAATCGGCAGGGTGACGCGCAGCGATGGTGAGCGCCTCGCCGGGCGGCACCCTCCTACGCCGACGCAGCGGCACGATCTCGGCGACTGGCCGGCGATCGACGGTAACAGTCACGCGTTCTCCGCTCTCGACGCGTCGCAGCACTTCGCTGACCGTGTTGCGCAGTTCCCGGACGGAGATCGAAGCACTCACCGACAAGAGCGTAGTACATGTGGCTACATGAGGATCGTGGGGACGGAGGGACTCGAACCCTCACTTGGGGCGGTTTAAGCGCCCTGCCTCTGCCGTTGGGCTACGTCCCCGTCGGGCCTACCGGGCGCACCGCGCCCGCCGGACCCACCACAGCCGCTGAACCCACTTGACCCGCCGGGCCCGCCGGGCCCGCCGGGCCCACCGGGCGGACCGGGCGGACCGGGCGTTCCGGGCGTTCCGGGCGTTCCGTGGGCCCGTGGCCGTCCATCGTGGCACCTCCGTCCACGACGGGTGCTCCCGGCTCCCGGCGCCAGGTGCCGAGGGGGAGGTGACGCTGCCAGACCGCCAGCTCGTCGGACCGGGGGGCGTCCACCACCGTGGAGCGGCGGTCGAGGACCATCGTGGCCTGCCGGACGGGATCCCACGCCGGCCACGAGCCCGTCGCCTCACCTCGCCCGGGATCGCCGTGCCGGGCAAAGGCCACCCACGCCGCCCGCATGTGAGCCGAGAGCGCCTCCGCCTCGGGACCGCCGCCGGAGAAGCGGGCCACACCCGGGTCGTGCACCGACCCGAAGACGAACGGGATGTCGAGGGCATGGCAGGCGCCGAGCATGCCGCCGAAGGCCGGCGTCTCCCAGGCGAACAGGTACACGTACGTCCGCCGGCCCCGGCGCCCTTGCAGGGCCGACAGCTGCAACGTCGGCCACCGGAACACGAGGTCGCTCCCCGACGCGATCCAGATCTGGAGCGGCGACGTCGGCTCGCCCCGTTCGGTCCGAGCAGCGCGGTAGGCGGTCACCACCTCGGCCGACGGCACGGTGGGCGCCGACCGTGCCAGCAGCTGGTGCAAGTCCGACTCGCCGAGCTTCGCCCGCTTGGGATCGGCCATGACGAAGAACGCCAGCTCGTCTCGGTTCGAGCCGGCGAGCAGTGTCACGTCGGCCGCCCGTCCGGTCGACAGCGCCTGGCCGGGCTCGAGCGGCAGCGACACGCCGTCGACGACCGGCTCGAGCGCGAGCGGGAGCTCCCCGGGTCCCGCCGGGCGGCTCTCCAGGCGGGTGACAGCAGCGACCAGGTCGTCCGCCGGCACTGCCTCCAGAAGATCCCGGTCCACGCCCGGAAGGCCGAGGTCGCGCACCAGCTCGGCGGCGACGGACTGGGCGCGCCCGGCACTGTGGGTGTTGGGCGGCCCGCTCTGGAGGATGGCGCGACGGAACAGGCCACGGGCGGCCGGCATGGCGAGGAGCGCGCAGATGCTCATCGAGCCGGCGGACTCGCCGAACACGGTCACGTTGTCGGGCTCGCCTCCGAAGCCGCCGATGTGGTCACGTACCCAGCGCAGGGCAGCCACCTGGTCCATGAGGCCCCAGTTGCCCCAGGCGCCGTCATCCACGGTCAGAGCGGGATGGGCGAGGAAGCCCAGCGCGCCGAGGCGGTAGTTGAGCGTGACGACGACGACGTCGCCCTCACGGGCCAACAGGTCGCCGCGATAGAGGCGGCTCGCACCCGTCCCCCCGGTGAAGCCGCCACCGTGCACCCACACCATGACCGGGCGCCGGCGGTCGTCGAGGCCCGGGGTCCAGACGTTGAGCGACAGGCAGTCCTCGCTCTGGGCGACCGGGTCGCCCGGGACCGACAGCCCCGGCACCGGAGGCCGCTGCGGCGCGATGGCCCCGGGCTCGAAGGCGGGGCGGATCCCTGACCAGGGCTCGGGCGGGGCGGGCGGCCGCCAGCGGAGGGGCCCGACCGGCGGCCGGGCATAGGGGACGCCCACGAACACCCAGCAGCCGTCCTCCACCCGGCCGCGGACCCGCCCCGGACCGACGTCCACGATCCCCTGGGCGCTGCTGCCGACCACCGAATCGGACCCTAACGGACCGTTCGCCGCGAGTCGCCACCTTTTCGAGACCGGGTACCGCCCACGGCGGCCCGTCCACGGGCCCGGTCGCGGATCGGTGGTCAACTCTGCGCCCCGACGTGACGATCACCTTGGTGGCCAGGGAAGGCCGCCGCGACGGACCGCTATTTCTGCAGCGCCGCCGCGAGGAACACCCCTTGGCCCGTGTGACTGAAGGGGTTACTGTGGCGAGAGTGGCAGCTGTGAACGGTCGGAGGGCACGCCGCCTCGTCTCGCACGTCCTCGGTGCGGGGCTCGCCGGGACCCTGCTCGCCACCGCCTGGTGCACCGTCGCCGGGGCCGCGACAACCCCGACATCGCCGACAACGATCACACCGGGGCCGAGCCAGACACAGATCAACGCCGCGCAGGCCCAGGTGACGAGCATCGAGGCGCAGATCACCCAGGAGCAGCAGCAGAGCGAGGCCCTGAGCCAGCAGTACGACGCCGCCGTCCAGCACGTCCAGCAGCTGCAGGCCCAGCTGGCGGCCACCACCTCCTCCCTGGCCGCCACCCGGACCCAGATCCGCCACGACCGGGCGGTGCTGGCCAAGGCTGCGCTCAAGGCCTACGTCTACGGCAACACGAGCACGCAGGTCCCGGCCCTGTTCACAACCTCGGCCACCGCCGGCTACAGCCGAACGGAGTACGAGGACACGGCGATCGGCGACCTCGCCTCGGCCAAGTCGGCTCTCGAAGGGGCTCAGGCACGCCTCGCCAACATCGAGGCGACCCAGCAGTCCGAGCAGCAGCAGGCCCAGTCCGCAGCGAACCAGGCACTGGCCCTCGAACAGCAGAACGCGGCGGCGACGACCGCCGCCCAGTCGACCTTGCAGCAGGTCCAGGGCACCCTGGCCAGCGAGGTGGCCGCTGCCGCCGAGGCAGCGGCAGCGAAGGCCGCGGCCGCAGCGGCGGCAGCCGCCCGGGCCGCGCGGCAGGCAGCGGCGCAGAAGGCGGCTGCGCAAGCGGCCGAGGCGGCGGCCGTCGTCCGCGCCGTCGGCGGCACAGCCAACGCGGCCACCCAGGAGGCCAACCAGGCGACGGCGGCGGCCGGTGGCCCGTCCGTCACAACGTCGGGGGTCGGCAGCGGCCCGAGCGGCGCAGGCGGAGGCGGAGGCTCTGGGACAGCTGCGTTGCAGTCGGCCCAGTCGCAGCTCGGCGTGCCCTACGTGTGGGGCGGCGAGACGCCCGGCGTGGGCTTCGACTGCTCGGGCCTCACCCAGTGGGCGTGGGCCCAGGCCGGGGTGTCGATCCCGCGGACCTCCCAGGCCCAGTACGCCGACCTGCCGCGGGTGTGGACAGCCAACACCAGCAGCACGCTGTCGCTGTCGAGCCTCCAGCCAGGCGACCTCTTCCTCTACTACAACCTCGACGGCACAGGCAGCGTCGACCACGTGGCCATGTACGCCGGTGGCGACACCCTCATCCAGGCGCCGTTCACCGGTACAGTCGTGAGGTACGTGCCCGTGTACACGACCGGGCTGACCGCCGTCGCCCAGCCGTAGCCGGTCGGCACCCACCGCCGCACCACCGCCGCCGCCGCACCACCGCCGCCGCACCACCGCCGCCGCCTCGGTCGTAGCATGGGCTCGTGACCACGAGCAGGGACGTGGCGACGAACGGCCGCCCGTCGACCGAGGTCGTCCCCCTGCGCCTCCAAGACGCTGCGACAGAGCCCCTCGACGACCGGCGGTCGTCGGACGTCGACGAGTGGGGACGCTCCGAGCGGGTGCGGGCGCTCGCCCGCCGTCTCTACGACCCGGTGTACACGAGCTGGTTCCGGGCCGAGTGGGACGGGATGGAGAAGATCCCCACCGAGGGCGGGGCCCTCCTGGTCGCCAACCACGGCGGCGCCATCCCGTCGGATGCCCCCGTCATCATGCACGGGATCGAGAAGGAGCTGGGCCGGCCGGTCTACGGCATGGCCCACTACTTCTTCCGCACGGTCCCGCTGGTGGGGACCCTGTGGAGCCGGGCCGGCGGCGTGCCCGCCCATCCCGACAACGCCTACCGCCTGCTCCACGACCAGCGTCAGCTGGCCCTCGTGTTCCCCGAAGGCACCAAGGCCACGGCGAAGTCCTACCCCGACCGGTACCGGCTCCGGCGGTTCGGCCGGGGCGGCTTCGTCGAGATCGCCATGCGCGCCGGCGTGCCGGTGGTCCCGATCGCCGTCGTCGGCAACGAAGAGGCGATGCCGGTGCTCTTCCGCCTGCCGACCGTGGCGAGGGTGCTGCGCCTCCCGTACTTCCCGGTGACGGCCAACATGCTGGCCATGGGCCCGCTCGGCGTGGTCGTCCCGTTCCCGGCCAAGTTCCGCCTCAAGGTCCTCGACCCGATCGTCTTCGACGTCCCGCCCGACCAGGAGCGGTACTCGAAGAACCGGGTGATGGAGGAGGCGGAGCTCGTCCGCGCCCTGCTCCAGGAGACCATCTTCGACATGCTCCGGGACCGCCGGAGCGTCTGGTTCGGCTGAGCCCGCCGTGGCGTGGAGCGGGACCGCCGGGCGGCGGGTGCTGGTGACGGGGGCCGACACCTTCTGGGGTGGTCGGACGGTCCAGGCCCTCGAGGCCGACCCCGAGGTCGAGACGATCCTCGGCCTGGGCACCGGGACGCCGTCCGTCCCCTTCGGGCGCGCGGAGTTCGTGCGCGCGGACCAGACCTACTCGATCCTGGCCCGCATGGTGCGGGCGACCCAGGTGGACACCATCGTCCACACGTTCCTGATCGTCGACGCCGCCCACGCCTCGCCGCGCACCCTCCACGAGGTCAACGTGATCGGGACGCTGAACCTGCTGGCGGCGGCCGGCGGCGACGACTCGCCCGTGCGCCAGGTGGTCGTGAAGTCGTCGACCGTCGTGTACGGCTGCGCCGCCCGTGATCCCCAGACCTTCCGGGAGGACACGCCGAGGTCGGGCTCGCCCCGCACCCCGCTCGAGCGCTCCCTCGTGGAGGCCGAGGCGATGGTGCACGACTTCAGCGAGGACAGCCCCTCGACGCTGGTGAGCGTCCTCCGCTTCGCCAACGTCCTCGGGTCGCACCTCGTGACCTCGCTCAGCCGCAACCTGTCCAGGCCGCTGTGCCCGTCCATCGCCGGCTTCGACCCGCTGCTGCAGTTCGTCCAGGAGGACGACGTCGTACGAGCCCTCCTCTTCGTGACGCGCAACCGGATCCCCGGGCTGTTCAACGTGGCGGGCGCAGGGCGACTGCCGTGGAGCGAAGTGGCGGCGCGGTGCGGCACCCGCCGCGTCCCGCTCCCACCGGTCGCGCCGACGATCCCCCTGGCGCCCCTGACCGCGCTGGGCGTCGTCCCCTTCCCCCCCGACCTCGAATCCCTCTTGCGCTACGGCCGCGGCGTCGACACCTCGCGCCTCGTGGGCGCCGGGTTCCACTACCACTACACGAGCGCCGGAGCCGTCCAGAGCTTCGCCCAGAGCCTCCGGCTACGGCGGGCAGCGGGCCGGCTGCCGACGTCGTACACCTACGAGCACGACGTCGAGCAGTTCTTCCGGCACTCCCCGTCGGTGGTCCGCCCGCTCGAGACCTGACCGGGCCGACCGACCCGAGCGAGCCGCCTACCGGCGACCGAGCCAGGTCCACACGAGCTCGTCGCGGCGGGCGTCCCACTCCTCGGCCGTCATGGCGAACCGGGCGTGGTCCTCCCACCGGCCGTCGATCTCGAGGTAGCGCAGGGCCACCCCCTCCTGGCGGATGCTGAGCTTCTCCACCACTCGCAGGCTGGCCTGGTTGCGCGGGATGATCGAGATCTCCACCCGGTGGAGGCTGATCGCCTCGAAGGCGAACTGCAGGACGAGGACGACGGCCTCGGGGGTGTAGCCGTGGCCGGCGAGGGACTGGTCGATCCAGTACCCGACGTGGCCCGACTGGAACGGACCCCGCTGGATCGACGACAGGGTGACCTCGCCGGCGAACCGGCCGTGGACGAAGACGCCGAAGCCGTACCCCGTGCCGAGCTGGCGCTCGCGCTCCCGGATGGCGCAGCGGGCGGCGAAGCTCGCCCGGTCCTCCGAGGGCACCGGCGCTCCCCGGGGGCGCGGCTCCCACGGCAACAGCCAGTGGGCGCACCGGTGACGGACCTCGTACCAGCCGTCGTAGTCCGCCTCGACCAGGGTCCGCAGCGCCACCCGGCGCCCGACGAGCTCGAGCGGGGCGACGTGCCCCAGGCGCGCCGCGCTCATCTCCCCCACCTCCCTGCCAATCGCCCGTGCGGCATGCCGAAGCGCACGGACCGAGCGGGGCAGTGCACGGGGCTCATACGCGCATGGTGGCAGGTCGCGACCAGGGTGCGCCAGTGGCGCTGACCGCACCCCGCCGGGACAGGTCGGCGCGGCGGACCGCGGGGGTCGCCGCCAGGTGCCGAGGGGCTCGTACGGGAAGAGGGAGCGGCGGGCGGTGCCCATGCGGTGGGGTACGACGCCGCCGGCCACCGGCCCGGTCACCGAGGACGGCGGTGCCGGTAGAGGTGCGTGGCCCACAGGTACGAGGCCAGTCCGATGCCGACGCTCCACGCCGCCGCGGCGATCGCATGGCTGCCGATGCCGCTGCCGATGAGCAGCCCCCGCACCGTGTCGGTCATCGGCGTGAACGGCTGGTACTCCGCGAACTGGCGAAGCCCGACGGGCATCGACGCCGGGGGGACGAAGCCGCTCCCGAGGAACGGCAGCAAGGCGAGGAACATCGGCGTGTTGCTGGCGCTCTCGACGCTCTTCGCCGCCAGGCCCAAGGCCGTGGCGAGCCACACCAGCGCGAGGGCGAACAGCAGGATCATCCCCGCGGCCGCCAGCCATCCCAGCAACCCCGCCGTCGGCCGGAACCCGAGGGCGACGGCGACACCGAGGACGACGGCACAGCTGAGCACGATCTGGACGAGGCTGGCGAGCACGTGGCCGGTGAGCACGGCGGCGCGGGCGATCGCCATGGTGCGGAACCGGTCGATGATGCCGCCGGTCATGTCCATGGCGACCACGATGGCCGTGCCCTGCACGGCGGCGGCGACCGTCACGAGCAAGATGCCGGGCGCGACGAAGTCGAGATAGGCGGCGCGGCCGGTCTGCCCATCGGGAAGGGCGCCGAGGCCATGGCTGAGCTGACCGCCGAAGGCGTAGACGAACAGCAGCAGGAACACGATCGGCATCCCCACCAGCATCAAGGTCATCGACGGGTACCGCCGCAGGCGGCGCAGATTGCGCCGGAGCAGCGTCGCCGAGTCGGTGAGCGTGTAGGAGACGGCGGTCACGGGACGGCCACCCCCTCCGGCTGCACCGGGTGACCCGTCAGGGCCAGGAACACGTCGTCCAAGTCGGGGGTGCGGACCGAGAACTGCTCGACGTCGACGCGCGCGTCGTCCAGGCGGTCGAGCAGGCGGCGCAGGGACGGCATCGACCCGTCGGTGGGCAACCGCAGGACGAGCTTGTCCTCGTCGCATGCCGCACCATCGAGGAGCTCGGCGGCCGCCTGCAACGCGTCGAAGGTGGAGAACTCGAGCCGGACGTGGCCTCCGGGGATGCGCCGCTTGAGCTCGTCGGTACTGCCCTCGGCCACGATCCGGCCGCGGTCGAGCACGGCCACCCGGTCGGCGAGCTGGTCGGCCTCGTCCAGGTACTGGGTGGTGAGGAAGATCGTCACGCCATCGGCGACCAGCTCCTCGATGATCCCCCACACCGTCCGCCGGCTCCGCGGGTCGAGGCCGGTGGTGGGCTCGTCGAGGAAGATCACGCTCGGGCTGCCGACGAGCGTCATCGCCAGGTCCAGGCGACGCCGCATGCCACCCGAGTAGGTGGACACCGGCCGGCCGATGGCGTCGGCCAGGTCGAACCGGCCGACCAATTCGGCCACCCGCTCGCGCCCGGCGTCCCGCTCGAGGTGGTGCAGGTCGGCCATGAGCCGCAGGTTCTCCTCGCCGGTGAGGAGCTCGTCCAGCGCCGAGAACTGTCCAGTCACGCCGATCTGCCCGCGCACGGCGTCGGGCGCTCGGCGCACGTCGTGGCCGGCGACGTGCACGTCACCCGAGTCGGCTTCGATCAGGGTGGACAGGATGCGGACGACGGTCGTCTTCCCGGCGCCGTTGGGGCCGAGCAGCCCGAAGATCGTCCCCGCGGCGACCGACAGGTCCACGTGGTCGAGCACCGGGTGCTCGCCGAAGGACTTGCAGACGCCGCTGGCGGTGATCGCCGGGCGTCGCTCGCCGCTCATCGCCCCCGGCCGCCTGGCGGCTCGGCGGGAAGCTCGCCCGTCGCCACGAGCGCGGCGCGGTGCTGCACCCACCCCTCCTGGAACTTGGGGATCTCCGCCAAGACGAACTCGGCGAAGGCCGCCATCTCCGCCAGCACGGCGCGCCGCTCGGCGGGGGCCTCACCGAGCATGTCCAAGCCCTCGCGGGTCAGATCCCGCATCTCCTCGTACTCGGTGATGTCCATGCCCATGGACTCCGGGGACCTGAACTCGATCGACACCCGGTCCATCCGCTCACCCGCCGCCCGTGACCGGCGCACGGCGCGCGTCGCTTCGAGCACCTTCACGGCGCCGGCGATGGCGCTCCGGCTCGCCAGCAGCGCCTCGGACAGCTCGCCGATGCTCTGGTCGGGAGGGTCGCAGACCGCCAGGTACCCCAGCAGCCGACCGACCATGGGCGGGAACCCGTACCGGCGGGCGTAGAACCTGCCGACGTGATCGGCGAACGTCAGCTCGGCGTCAGAAGGCACGTCCACAAGCTACACATATCTCACTGATCACACATATCTGTGTTGTCTCAGGGACGGCCGATACGTCACCGGCCCGTGACCCGGCACCCGTGACCCAGGACCCGGGACCCGGGACCCGGCCGGGCGTCACCCACCGTCGCCGTCGGGGAGCGCGGCGCCGAACGTGGCGCCGATGCCGGCGCGGCCGGCCTCGGTCACGAGGACCGACCTGCGCACGGGCCCCCGCCGGAGCCACCCCAGGTCGAACATGCGGGTGGCGACGGCGGCGCCCAGCGCCCCGGCGAGGTGATGGCGCTGCTCGGTCCAGTCGAGGCAGTAGCGGACCAGCGGACGGCGCGCGCCGGCCAGGCCGGGCACGTCGATGCCGAAGCTCGTGAGCCGGGTGACGCCCGCGGGCGTCAGGCAGTAATCGACTGCGCGCCCGGGAGCGGACAGCCGATCGGCGGGGGCTGTCACCGGGTGGTGCTCGCCGTCGCCCCCCTCGAGGACGTCCGAGTCGAGCAGGGCACCCATGACCGCCACCCCGAGCCGACCCGCGAGATGGTCGTAGCAGAGCCGGGCCCGCCGCAGCGCTTGCGCCCGGGTGCCCTCCCGCAGGGACCGGACGGGCGTGGCAGGCGAGAGCTGCGCCAGCGCCTCGATCGCCCCGACGACGAGCGGGCCGGCGACGCGGTAGTAGCGGAAGCGCCCCTGCGGCTCGACCGTGAGCAACCCGGCGGCGACCAGCTTGGCCAGGTGCTCGGAGAGGGTGGAGGGGGCCACCCCGGCCTCGCTCGCCAGCTGGCTGGCCGGCAGCGCCCGCCCGTCGGCCAGGGCCAGCAGCACCCGAGCCCGAGCCGGTTCGGCCATCAGCGCGGCCGGGACCGAGATGTCGGCGTCGCCGCTCATGGGGCCACGGTACCGCACCAATATTTCGGTCGTCACCGAAGTACCCGCGCCGCACAATGGCGCCATGGGGACCCCGGCCGCCGCCCGACGCCCCGCCGGGGCGCCATCGGACCTGCCGGCGAGGCCGGTGACGGTGGCGGGTACGGCAGGGCCCGCAGGTCCGGCAGGTCCGGCAGGTCCGGCAGGTCCGGCAGGGCCCGCACGTCCGGCAGGGCCGGCAGGGCCCGCACGTCGCGGGCTCCACCGCCGCCAGGCCCTGGTGCTGGTGGCCGCCTGCCTCGGCCAGTTCCTCATCCAGCTGGACCTCTCCGCCGTCAACGTGGCGCTACCGGCGGTGGGCGCCGACCTCCACGCGGGGACGTCGACGCTGCAATGGGTGCTGGACGGCTACAACCTGGCCGTGGCCAGCCTGCTCCTCCTCGGGGGGAGGCTGGGGGACCGGGCCGGCCACAAGCGGACCTACCTGGGCGGCCTCGCCCTCTTCGCCTTGGGCTCGGTGCTGTGCGCCGCCGCACCCGGCGCGGGCTGGCTGGTGGCGTGCCGGGTGCTCCAGGGCGTCGGCGCGGCGATCGAGCTGCCGGCCACCCTGGCGATCCTCACCCACACGTTCCCCGACCCGGCCGAGCGAGGCCAGGCGGTGGGCATCTGGGCGGGAGCCGCCGGGTTCTCCCTCGTGGTGGGGCCGGTGCTCGGGGGAGGTGTCGTCGCCGCCTTCGGCTGGCGCGCGGTGTTCCTCCTCAACGTGCCGGTGGTCGCCGTGAGCGCGACGCTCGTCGCGTGCGCGGTCACCGGCGAGCGGCGGGCCGGGCAGGGCGGCAGTGACGTCCCGGGCCAGCTGGCCGGCGCCACCGCCCTCGCGCTGCTGGCAGCGGCGGCCATCGAGGGTGGCCGCCTCGGGTTCACCGGCGTGGTCGCGCTCGGGCTGTTCGCCGGTGGGGCGGCCTGCCTGGCGGCGTTCGTCGCCCTCGAGCACCGCTGCGCCGCACCCATGCTGCCCCTCGGCTACTTCCGCCGCCCCGCCTACCTCGCCGCCAACGTCGACGGGGTCGTGATGGGCTTCGTGACGATCGGCTTGCTGTTCCTCCTCTCCCTACTCTTCGAGCAGGTGCAGCGGACCTCGGCTGCCGGCGCCGGCGTCCGGCTCCTTCCTCTCACCGCGGCGTTCGTCGTGACGGGGCCCGTGGTGGGACGGGCGATCCGCCGGGTCGGCCATGGCGTGCCGATGGCGACGGGCTGCGGCCTGCTGGCGCTCGGGTGCCTCCTGCTGGCGCGCCTCGGCTCGGCCGCCGGCGACGGATCGCTCTGGTGGCCGTTGGCGATGCTCGGGGTGGGCTACGGACTGCTCTCCACGCCGATGGCGGCGGTCGTGCTCGACGCCGTCCCACCCGAGCGGGCGGGGATGGCGTCGTCGACCAACCTGACGGCTCGGCTCGTCGGTGGCGTGCTCGGCGTCGCCGTCCTGGGTGCCCTGCTGCCGGCCGGCCCACGCTCTCCCGCCACGCCGCAGGCGTTCGTCGCCGGCATGCACGACGCGCTGCTGGTGGCGTCGGCGGTGGCGCTGACGGGAGGACTGCTCGCCGCGGCGTGCATCCGGCGCACGCGGGCGCCTCGCCCGGGTCCGTCGACCGGCGCGCCCGGAGCCCACCGCGAGCTCGACCGGTGACGGGACTCGGTGCTCGTCGCGCACGTGCCCCGGACGTGCTGGCGGTCAGGGGGTCGCGTCGCAGGTGGGTGTGCCAGGCTGGGCCGGTGCGACCGGTCCGCTCGAGATCGACGAGAAGGACGTGTCCGCCACCGATGTCACGCCCTGCAAGGCGGCGACCTGGTGCGCCAGCTCGGCGTCGAAGAAGCGCGTGACCACCCGAGCCACGACTGTCCGTGCCGGCGCTGTGGTGTAGCCCCCCATGTGGCTGTACCCGCTGAGCTGCAAGTACCACTTCGGCGCCGGTGCGCCGTCGTAGAGCTGCACGCTGCACGAGGGGAAGTTTGTCGTGTCTGTCCGGCTCTGGACGGCGAGAAGCGGCACGACGGGCAGCTTCGGTGTGAAGTACGTCCCGCCGAAGAAGTTCGCCAGCTCGGCCCCCGACAGCACCGCCACCGCCTTGACCGAGGGTGTGACGTCGACGGAGTCGGCCGCGACGGCGAGGCTGACGTCACCGCCGTCCGACTGGCCGACGAGACCCACCTCGCCCGGGTCGACGCGTCCGGACAAGGCGTCGCCCGATCGCTGGGCGTCGGCGACGACCGACTGGATGACGAAACGCAGGTCCGCCGGGTGGTTCGTGATGTGCTCTTCGTCGGCCACGTGTGTCCCTGTCGGTGTCGACGGTGTGCCCGGGTGGGGCGGCGGGTCGGTGTGGGGGTACGTCGGCGCGGCGACGACGAAGCCGGCCGAGGCCCAGTCGGTGAGCAGCGTCTGGTACACGGACACCGCCTGCCAGAAGCCCTGCGAGAAGACGAGGAGCGGTCGTTGGCCGCCGGTCTCGGGGTACCAGATCGTGGTCGGCAGCGGTCGCTGTGTCGGGCCGGGGTCCTCCACCAGTGTGAGCTGGGTCGTGGCCACGGGGAAGGTGCCGACTGTCGCCGTTGGGACCGGCACCGTGGTCGTCGTGGTCGTCGTGGGCGGGACCGTGGTGCTCGTGGTCGTCGTCGGTGGATCGACCGTCGTGGTGGTGACCGCGGGCTTTGCCGCCAGCTCGGCACGACCCGTGACCACGTACCAGACGCCAGCTGCCAGGACGAGCACCATCCCGCCGACGGCCATCCGTTGACGGAAGAGCCGCCGCCTGCGGCGCGTGCTGGCCCTCATTCGTCGGTGCCTCCCGCCTGTCAGCGGCAGACGGGAGGTCGTCCGCCCGTCGGCGTGGCCGTCTCGAGCAGTGCACCTTCGTCCGCGCCCGATGTCCGGCCGTCGCGGCGGACGTCGCTCACGCGCCGAAGCATGCCTTGGGCGCCGCCACGGAGTAGAGCCGGGACCGGTACACCCCCGCGGGATAGGACGGCAACGTCGAATGGGCGTGGCCTCTGGCCACGATGATTGGACCGAAGGCCCCATGGGTCTGGGATGAGTACGACATCTTCGCCACGACGGTACCCTTTGCAGCGTCGGCGCAGGCGAGCACCCCGATGGAGCGTAGCCACAGTGGCCCGCCGCTGGTCGTGATGCCGACGCCCATGACGTGGACGAAGGGCCCGAACGGGGTTGTCGGTGGCCGGGGTCGTGCCACCTCGGTCAGCCCCTCTCGCCGGTGATCCAGTAGAGGGTGGTCTTGGTGGCGTCCTGCTCGCGGCGAGCGTCTGGTACGTACGCCGCCGCGTGGCGTGGCGTGGCGGCCGGGTGGGCCGCTATCAGGCTGTGCCGGGCATGCCGGGCATGCCGGGGCCGAGCTCCACACCCAGGTCCTCGTGGTCGATGACCACGTGGCAGGCCGCACACACGAGGTGCTGCTCGACCTCACCGCCGCAGCCGACGTGCCGATAGATGATCGGAGGGCCGTCGGGCGCCGCCCACCGATCGCCCCATTCGGTCAAGGCCACGATCACGGGGGCGAGGTCACGCCCCTTCTCCGTGAGGCGGTACTCCTCGTAGGCCGATCCCTCCGGCGAGAAGCGTTCCATGATCCCGGCGTCGACGAAACCCTCGAGACGGTCCGCAAGGATGTTCCTGGCCAGACCGAGCCGGCGCAGGAAGTCGCTGTAGCGCGTGATGCCTGCGAACAGCGCGTCCCTGACGATCAGCAGGCTCCACCGCTCGCCGACGAGCTCGAGCGAGCGGGCCGCCGAACAGACCTGGCCTTCGTAGCGATTTCCCAGCACGCGAGCCAGGTTACCACAACTAGTTGTATCATGCGACTACTTCTGTTATGGTGATCTGGTCGCGTCATACCATCGGATCGGAGGCCGCGGACATGGCAGCCCAGAGCTTCAGCACCGCCTTCCTGGTCGACCAGAGCCCAGCGGAGGCGTTCCGCGCCATCACCGACGTCCGGGGCTGGTGGTCGGGGCGGATCGAAGGGGCGACCGACGAGCTCGGCGCAGAGTTCACCTACCGCTACGAGGACGTCCATTACAGCAAGCAGCGCATCACCGAGCTCCTGCCGGACAAGAAGATCGCCTGGCAAGTGCTCGAGGCCCGTGTCAATTTCACCGAGGATCCGAGCGAGTGGGCGGGCACCGAGATCCTGTTCGAGGTGTCGCCGCACGGCGGGCAGACCGAAGTCCGTTTCACGCACACGGGGCTGGTCCCGGCGTTCGAGTGCTACGACAAGTGCTCGAGCGCGTGGACCTTCTACGTCAACGACAGCCTCCGGCGGTTGATCACGACGGGCCGAGGTGCCCCCAACGCGCAATGAGCGGACGATGGTCGAGCCGCATCTCGACGACGGGAGGCAGGACCATGACCGCACGAACCGACCACAGCACGAGCTTCCTGCCGCCGGGCGGGTAGAACCGCGCTCACAGGTGGCCTTCGACCTCGCGGACGTCGGGAACGGCGTCGTGAAGCTGGCGGCCACCCACAGCGGCTTCTCGGGCCAGAGGCCCGCAAGAAGGCCGACGAATGCTCGACCTACCTGAAGAACAAGGCGCCCTACCTCGACCACCCAACCGCGCTCGCGAAGGGCTGGCCGATCGCGACCGGCGTGATCGAGGGAGCCTGCCGGCACCTTGCCCGCGACCGTTCGTTTTCACCGGAGCTCGCTGCTCGAGGGAGCCGAGGCGATGCTGAAGCTGCGAGCGCTGCGGACGAACGGCGACTGGGACAGCTACTTGCAGCATCACCTCGCCGAGGAGCACACGAAGGTGCACGCGGCTCGCTATCTCGATCGGCTCGTTCCGAAGGCCGGCAGGTTCCAAAGAGCCACACCCGAATGTGTTCTCACAACTCACATTCTCCTCACATTCTCCCAGGCAGAGGAGCACTTTTCGCGCCAATCACACCACCGTTGACCTGCGCGGCCGCATATCAGGGTCTGACGGACGCCCGACACCTCACACTCGGCAGGTGCCAGGCGGGGGACGGTCACTTCAAATCACACGCTCAGCGGGACAACCTCACGAAGCATCACGGCATGAGGCGCCTCGGTCGGGCGCACCCTACGCTCGGGGCCGGTCCTCGGACGTCGCTTGCGCTGGCGCATCCTCGTCACATGGTCGCGATCGACGCATCCAACTCCACGTGCGCAGGTCGCGGTGGTTCATCGACGGGCGAGACGGCGCCCGCTCTCGGTGTCGGGTGGCGTGTAGTTGAGCTCGAAGTGGTGGTAGAGCACGGACTCGTCGGCCTGCGAAAGCTCTTCCCCGTGCATCGCGAGGTCCGGTGCCGTACGAACCTGCTCCTTGGTCACCTGCACCTGCAGGGCATCGGGGCCGATCTGAATGCCCCCCAACGGCACGAACGTGAGGTGGCGGCCGATGAAGCCCTCCTTGATCGTGGCGAACTGGGGCTCGTCGGTCTCAACGTCGACGTACACATCCTGCAGTTTGCCGATTTTCTCTCCGTTGCGGTCGACAAGCATCTTGCCATGCCATTCGGCCACATTCCAGCGCGCCTGATCCGGATCGTCGGTCATGGCAACCTCCTCGCTGCTCCTGCCAGCGTAGCGACGAAACGACCCATGGACGAAGGGATCGGGGAGAGACGGGGGGACGCGTCCGCGTCGTCCGGGCTGGCACGCAGTCGCCCGACGGCTGATCGCTCCAGGTGGAGCCCTGGTCGCGCGCGCCCCGTTTGCGGGCGACGCCGCCACGGTGGACACCCGGCGCCACCGCAAACCGTGGGGCACCGAGGTAGCGCTGTCGCTGCAGGGCTTGCGTCACCAAACGGGGATCGTGATCTCCGGGGTTGGCCGAGGGTCGAACGCAACCGGCACCCATCCGCCACCGGAAACGGTTGGCCCAGCGCTGGAGCAGATGAACCTGTTGATGGCCTACCCAGCCACCTCAATCGATCCAGTAGCGGCGCAGTGGGAGAAGATGTCCCGCTTGGCGGCGCCGAATTTGGGTGACGGTCCCGAGCAGCTGAGCTACGCAGCCGCCTCCTGATCGGCAGTGTAGTTGGGGGGTGCAACGGTGACTCGGACGTGCTCGTCGAGTGCCGTCCGGAGGGCGGGCCATATGCAGGTGGCCGTTGACCCGACGGAACTGCTTCTTTGCTTCGAGGAGCCCCGCCGCGCACCACCGGAGGGCCATGGTGCCCGAGTCCCAACGCTTGACGTTCCTTGAGTGGTCCCGGCAGTCCTCGATCATCGACACGATCGAGTCCACCTCTTCGACGCTGCGGCTCCGGACGAAGGTCACCCGGGGATCTGGGTCCCCCAAGGCGGGGCTGGCGATGGCCTACAAGCTGCTCGACTCCGCCAGGCCCGCTGGCGCAAGATCACCGGCGCCGAGCTCGTCCCACTCGTCCGGTCGGGCGCCACCTTCACAATGACTCACCAGCTACCCCCCTTCGAGTCTGAGCCACTCAGCAAAAGCGCCGCTTTGGTGTGGGGCGCGGCAGGTCATCTGGCCCCCGCCGCCTTGGGCACGCCGGACCGCCCGGCGCGCTGTGCCTGGACGTCGGCCGCCTCGGCGACACTGTCATGCAGGCTGAACACGGCGTCCAGGCCGAGGATGGCGATGACCCTGCGCGGTGAGGGCTGCGGGCACACGAGGTCGAACCAGGTGTGACAGGCGATGGCCCGCCGTCGGGCAACCAGCAGCGTTGTCACGCCGGCTGCCCCCATGAAGCCCACACCGGTCAGATCACAGACCAGCCCTTTGACGCCGCGGCGCAATGCTGCGCCGAGTGCCTCGGAGAGCTGCGCGGTGGTGGCGATGTCGATTTCCCCGGTAACCGAGACCACCACCGAGGAGCCCACCCTCCACTCGGTGAGACCCAGTCTCGGTGCGCCGGTACCGACAAGCCAGCTGCATGGTTCCACGAGCGGGGGGCCTGCGTGGACGGGGCCCGGTCGCCGCGCCCGAGCTGGGCTGGGGCCAAGAGGTGGTCCGACGACGAGCTTGCTGGCCGTCGTCGACCAGGGCGCACTCGGAGGGGAAGGGCCGACGATGCTCGCATGACAATCCGAACTCGTCCGAGAGCCTGAGTCGCCCGCAGCCGGCCTGGAGGTGGGTTCAGCATGGCTGATTGCGGTCATCTGCGTCGCTTCTTTCCTGGTGGCGTCTTCCGAGCACACCGCTCGGGGTCTGCGTTGCCAGGGTCTGGAGCAACGATGGCGCTGTTCGGGCCCAATCGGCCTTGCCACGCCTGCTGCATAATGTGCTACCACCATTCCCGGGGCGCCACAAGGCGGACGCCACGTGAGATCGAGCGGTTCAGGCTGGCGGCATGCCCGGCCGGCCTGGCGTGGGTTCAACGGCGGCGGCCCGGGCGGCTGCGGGGCTGGATCACGAGCGCGTCGGGGGCGAGCTCCCGGTCGATCACGCGTCGTGCCACCTCGGAGAGGAACAGGTTGTGATGGCGGGCGTGGCCGCGCAGCAGGGCGAAAGCTTGGTCCATGTCAACCTTGGCCGCCTCGGCGATAAGGCCTTTGGCCTGTTCGAGAACCACCCGGGAGTCGAACGCCACCTGGAGCTGCTGGGTGACCTCCTCGCGCCGGGCGATGAAGCGTTCGTGAAGGATGCCGATGGTGGCCACATCGGCCATCGCCTGGGCGACGGCTTGGTCGGTGCCGCTCATGCCAGACGCCTCGTTGGCAAACAGGTTGAGGGCGCCGAGGCGCTCGTCGCGAAGTCGCATCGGCACCGCGTAGGCGGAGGCGAACCCGGCCGCGAGGGCAGCAGGGGCGAAGTGCGGCCAGCGCCCGGTGGCGCCAGCCAGCTGGTCCTCGGCGACGGCCCCGCCGTCGCGCCAGCAGTCCAGGCACGGGCCGTCCTGGCGCTGCACCTCGAGCAGCTCGATGAGGCGCATGCGCTCACTCGAAGAAGCCAGTGCCTGCAGCTGCCCTCGGGCGTCGACCAGCACCAGGCCTGCTGCGGCTATCCCGAGCACCTCCACGCAGCGCTCGGCCAGGTGGTGGAGGAACACGAGCGGGTCGTAGCCCTCGACGAGGGTGTCGGCTAGCTCGACGAAGGTACGCCCGATCAGCTCTTCTTTCGCCACAGCCCTCGCACCTCCTCGACCCGACACTTGAGCGACGCCGGACGGCTCCAGTATCGCCGATCCGTCGGGGTACCGGTCCGTCCGCACCTGCGGCCGAGTCCGGAGTCGTGGCCGCCGGAGCTGCCGGCGCCGTCACCGCTCGAATCGAAGCCTTCGGGCGACCACGTCGGCGGCCACCTCGCCGACCGGGCGGCCCGTCGCGTACGCCCGAGCCCGGATGGCGGCAGTGGCCTCGCCGGGTCCGACGTCAAGCTGCGCCACGACCATGCCGGTCGCCTGGTAGAGCACGGTTCGACGGTCGACGAGCTGGCCGAGGATCTGGTGGAGCGACCCGGGAGGCACCTGGGCCTGCAGGCCAAGCGTGATCTCGCACGCCACGTCGGCCATGGCCAGCGCATCGCTGAGCACGTCCTCGCCGAGAGGACCGGGCCGGTCGCGATAGAACGTCAAGGCCCCAAAGCGCGCTGCGCCGACCTGTAAGGGCAGGGCGAACACCGCCGCCGCCCCCGCGGCCAGCGCCTCGGGGCCAAAGGCGGGCCAGCGGACCGCCGATCGCAGCTCCGGTTCGAGGACCGCCCGTCGGCTGTGATGCGCGTCGATGGCGGGCCCTTCGCCGGTGCCGAACTGCAGGTCCACGACCGCTGCGGCGAGGTCGTCGGAGGCAGCGATGTGTCCAGGGTCGTGGCCCGAGAGGATCAGCGCCACCGCCGCTCCACTCACTCCCAGCTCCCGGGCGCAGGTGGCACACAGCCACTCGAGCGAGGCGTCGGGATCGTCGACCTTCCCCAAACGGTCCAGGATCCTTGCCAGGCGTCGGCTCGTCACCTCTACCGCCGCCCTTTCGCCCGGCACGGTCCCGATCGCAGTCGAGAGGCGCCGCCGGGCGCCGATGCCTCGGAGACGCTTCTGTCGATCCGCAATGTGTCCTTCCTCTTGGCGGACTGGCCGCAACAACGGAGGGACGCCACAACGGGGTCTCGATCGAGCGTCCACGAGCTGGCGTGACACGCAGCGCGTGCCATTCTGCACGCTCGCTCGGTGACGGGCAACCACTCGGTCCAGGGGCAGCCGGCACCTTGTCCGGCGCGCTCGACGCACACCCACAGGATTGCCCAGCGCTCGTGGTCCGCTGAGCGGGCCGGGTGTCTCGACGCTCCCGGCGCGGCTTGTGCAGAGACGCTTGTGGTGGTAGGCCGGTAGGCAGCAGTTCCGACCGGGCCTTCTTCTCTCTGGTCGGCGACATCGTTGCTCCAGACCCTGGCGGCGCTGACCCTCCGGGCATCGTGTTCGGAAAGACGTCCCGGAGCAAAGGAGCAACCTTGGAGATCTGCCCCTCGGGCCAGCTCCACGACTTGAGTTGGTGTGACCAGCGGACCACCCACGTCGGCGGCGCAACTCGTCGCTTCGGCGCTGGCGTCCTTGCCGCCGTCTCCGACTCCGACCGGCGCGCTGCGCGCGGAGCCGAACCTTTCCGTGTACCCCGACCGTCTTGTCCACGGCCCATGACCAGCCGCCTGGTCGGCTCGTCCCATGGTCGGGACCGTCGAGGCTTCGCAAGGGGCGACCAGTGAGCACCTCGCACCAGACCACTCCGGCTCGTCCCGGCCCGCCCACTGGGCGCTCACCGCTGCCAGCGCCGAACCCGGCACCGCCCCGCTGGCGGCTGTGGATCCTGCCGATCGGGATCGCGCTCGCCCTCGTCTTTCTCCTCCACCCGGGATCGAAGGCCGCCCCGACGCGCAAGTTGACCTACACCGGCTTCGTGAACGAGGTGACGGCGAACAAGGTGTCGACGGCGACGATCACCTCCACGGGCTCGGTCACCGGCACGCTCCACGGCGGCGCCGCCTACACCTCCCAGATCCCCACCGCCTTGGGCGACAACGGCCTGTCACCCCTGCTCCGTGCCCACAAGGTGCAGGTGACGGGCACCATCCCCTCGACCAGCTCGCTGCTGAGCGTGCTGAGCTTCCTGCTGCCGCTCGTCCTCATCGTCGGTGTCTTCGTTTGGATCGGCCGCAAGAGCCGCAAGCAGCTCGGTGGAGGCCTCGGGGGGATCATGGGCATCGGCAAGTCCAAGGCCAAGGTCTACGACGAGGAGCGGCCCACCACTCGCTTCTCCGACATCGCCGGCTACGAGGGCTCCAAGGCCGAGGTCATGGAGGTCGTCGACTTCTTGAAGCACCCGGGCCGCTACGCCGCCGCCGGTGCGGTCGGCCCGAAGGGCGTGCTCATGGTCGGACCGCCCGGGACTGGCAAGACCCACCTGGCGAGAGCCGTCGCCGGTGAGGCCGGCGTCCCGTTCTTCGCCCTGTCAGGGTCGAGCTTCGTCGAGATGTTCGTCGGTGTCGGCGCATCGAGGGTCCGGGACCTCTTCGCTGACGCCCGCAAGCGTTCGCCGTCGATCATCTTCATCGACGAGATCGACGCCATCGGCGGCCGGCGCGGCCCGGGTGGGTTCGGCTCCAACGACGAGCGCGAGCAGACGCTCAACCAGCTGCTCTCGGACATGGACGGCTTCGAGCCGGGCGCGGCGGTGGTCGTGATGGCCGCGACCAACAGGGCCGAGATCCTCGACACCGCGCTGCTGCGACCGGGGCGTTTCGACCGGACCGTCGAGATCCCCCTTCCCAACCAAAGAGAGCGTACGGCGATCCTCGCCATCCACTCGAAGACCAAGAAGCTCGGTCCCCACGTCGATCTCGACGCGGTGTCGCGGGGCACGCCGGGGTTCTCCGGCGCCGACCTGGCCAACCTCGTGAACGAGGCGGCGATCAACGCGGTGCGAGCCCGCCGCACCGTCATCTCGGCGTCCGACTTCGACGCGGCGCGCGACCGGCTGCTCATCGGCCGGCGCGACGCGTCGAACGCCCTGCTGCCCGAGGAGAAGCACGCCGTCGCCGTCCACGAGGCGGGTCACGCGCTCGTGGCGCTCCTCTCCGATCACGCCGACCCGGTGGCCAAAGTCACGATCCTGCCCCGTGGCGCCGCACTCGGGGTCACCGAGCAGCTCCCGATCTCCGAGCGCCACCTCTATCCCGAGAGCTACCTCACCGACACCCTCGCCGTGCGCCTCGGCGGGCGAGCGGCGGAGATCCTCGTCTTGGGCGAGCCCTCGACCGGCGCGTCGAACGACCTGGCCGGTGCGACCGACCTGGCGACGCGCATGGTGCGCGAGTGGGGGTTCTCGACCGAGGTCGGGCCGATCGGCTACGGACCAGCAGGCCCGAGCCGCGACAACCCCTTCGCCGGCCGACCGTATGCCGAGGAGACCCAGCGGGCCATCGACACCGAGGTCGCCCGGCTCCTGCGGGAGGCCGAGGTCCAAGCGACCCAGCTGCTCCGCGAGCACCTCGACACGCTCGGCCGGGTCATCGACCTGCTCCTCGAGCGTGAGACGGTCGACGGTTCGGACCTGGCGGCCGTCGCCGGGATGTCGGAACGCGCCGGCCCGACGCGGGCCGTGGTGCCCCAGGCGGCGGCGATGGCACCGGTCGACCCCCAACCGAAAGCCGAGGCCGGGCCTGGTTCCCACACTGCAGCCGCAGGGCCTCGAGGCACGCCCAGGCGCTTCCTGCCATGAGCGCGCCCCGGTGGGCACGTGAGGGCCCTTCGTTGCTGCCCCTTGCTCGGCACGGGGTAGGTGCACGGCTCCACGACAACAGGAGGAGCTCCCGATTGCGAGCGCACCGCCCGCACCCCGACAGGACGCGATCGGACCTGGCGCCCTCGACGCTCGGTCCGCTGACCCAGGTAATACTGGATCGCCCTGTCGACCACCACGATCGGCGTCTTGATGGCGGCGCTGAACGCTTCGATCGTGCTCATCGCGCTCCCCGACATCTTCCGGGCCATCAAGATGAACCCGACTGATCGGTCGGGGTCGCACGAATCACGCCATCGAGGCCCCGGTAGCCCTCGGCGCTCGGCCACGGCGCCTCGGTGATCTCGTAGACGTCGTCGGGCTCAACGAGACGCCGGGGGCGTCGCAGCGCCTCGGTCCACTCCGGCTCGTGGTCGACGATCCAGGCTCGGAACTGAGCGTCCTCTTTGCAGCTGCCCGGCAGGACCGCGACGAAGCGGCCCTTGTTTTTCACGATGTGGGCCATGTTGTCCTGGGTGGCGATGGCCGCCGGCGTGACGGCCGGCGCGGTCGTGCCGCCGTCGACGGCGACGGTGACGGCAATGGTGACGGCAATGGCGCTACTATGGCTATCTCCATGCTGGATGTCAACGTCCGCCGGGACGCCCCCGAGCCGCTCCACGACCAGGCGGCGGCCGAGCTGCGCCGAGCGCTCGCCGAGGGGGAGGCAAAGCCGGGTGAGCGCCTGCCGCCGGCCAAGGACCTGGCCGCCGTGCTGGGCGTCAACGTCAACACGGTGCTGCGGGCCCTCCGACAGCTGCGTGACGAGGGGCTGCTCGAGTTCCGACGGGGTCGTGGGGTGACGGTGACGGGGACGCCCGAGCGCAGTGCGGTCCTCCG
>DAHUZJ010000100.1 GCA_027306585.1 Acidimicrobiaceae bacterium
GACCCTCAGCGGCAGCGGCGGCGCAGCCGCCAGACGAGCCAGACGAGGAACAGGCCGCCGAGGACGGGCGCCAGGCGCTTGGCGATGGCGGGGCCGAGCACCCGTCCGAGGTCGACCGCCGCGGGCTCCTCCTCGGGTGCCGGCGACTGCACGAACGCGGAGGCCGCCGACGACGACGGTCCCGTCCCGGTCGCCGCACGGCCGTTCCCCGACGACGGTCCCGCGGCGCTCGCCGTGCCCGTCCCGTTGGTGCCGCCCTCGGGCGCCTCGGCCTCCGGAGCCGCCGTGGCCGTCGTGGCCTCAGCCGGTGCACCCCCCGCGCCGGCGCCGCCTGCCGCGCCCTCGGCTCCGCCCTCGGCACCGGCCGCAGCTGCGCCCGGCGCGCCCTCGGCACCGGCAGAGCCGTTGCCGCCGGCGAGGACCGTCGTCTCGAGCGACGACACGAACTGGCCGAGCAGCTTGGTGCTCACCTCGCCGAGCACGCCCCGGCCGAACTGCGCCACCCGGCCCGTGATGGCCAGGTCGGTCACGACGGTGACCTGGGTCCCCTCCCCCGCCCCGGCCAGCGTGGCGGTGATGGTGGCGGCGGCGTTGCCCTGGCCCCGGGTCTCGCGTCCCTCGGCTCGCAGGACGGCGCGGTGGGCGTCGGCGTCGCGCTCGAGGAACCGCGCCGTGCCGCGGTACTCCGCCGTCACCGGTCCGACCTTGACCTTCACCTTGCCCTTGTAGTTCTCGCCGTCGGACTCCTCGAGCTTCGCCCCCGGCATGCACGGTGCGATCCGCTCGAGATCCGTCAGCACCGCCCAGGCCTCGTCGACCGGGACGTCGACCGTGAACTCGTTCTTCAACTCCACCCCGTCACCTCGGTTCGTTGCTCGCTTCCTCGCCGGTCACGCCGCTGCTGCGGGAACGATCCTTTCACGTTCCACCCGCCGGGTGACACCCGCGTCCCCGTCGGCCGTGCCGAGGAGGGCCACCAGCGCCTCGAGGGACGCGAGCGAGTGCCCTTCCACGAACTCGTCGACGTAGGGCAGGGCGGCCGCCATCCCGCGCACCAGCGGCGCGTACCCCGGCGACGCCTTGAGCGGGTTCACCCACACGATCCGGTGCGCCACCCGTGCGAGGCGCCCCATCTCGGTGGCCAGCTGCCCGGGGTCACCCCGGTCCCAGCCGTCCGAGAGGATGACGACGACCGCGCCGCGGGCCATGCCGCGGACGCCCCAGCGGTCGTTGAACTGGCGGAGCGCCTCGCCGAGCCGCGTGCCCCCGGACCAGTCGGGCACGGCGGCGGCGGCGGCGGCCAGCGCTGCGTCCGGGTCTCGGACGGCGAGCGACCGGCTGATGCGGGTGAGGCGGCTCCCCATCGTGAAGGCCTCGACCCGGGGGCGTCCCGCCACCACGACGTGGAGGAAGCGCACGAGGGCTCGCGAGTAGGGCGCCATCGAGCCGCTGACGTCGCACAGGAAGATCAGGCGGCGGGGCCGTTCGGTGGGCCCCCGTCGCTCGAACCGCACCGCCTCGCCTCCGGTGCGCAGGGCCCGTCGCACCGTGCGGCGCAGGTCCACCGCCGGGGCGCGCGGCCCGGCCGGCCGGCGACGGCGGCTGGGACGGGTGGGTCCGACGCCCCGCACGACCGAGAGGAGCCGCCACAGCTCAGCGAGCTCCTCCGGCGTGCATGCGGCGAAGTCCTTGTGCCGCAGGACCTCCGTGGGGCTGTAGCGAAGGTGCACGACGGGACGGACCTCGCCCTCCTCCTCGGCGGCCTGCCCGGTGTCCTCGTCGCCGTCGTCCTCGTCGACCACGACCGTGACCGGCTCGGACGCCACCACCTCGGTCGCCGGACCGGGCCGCCCCACCCAAAACGCGGCGAAGGCGGCATCGTAGGCGGCCACGTCCTCGGGCCGTCGGACGAGGGTCGCCCGGCCTGCCCAGTAGACGCGGTCGCGGTGCTCGAGCCCCACCGCGGCCAGCGCCTCGGCGTAGTGCACGACCGCGTCCCCGGGGACACGCAACCCACTGCCGCGCAGCACTCGGGCGAAGGTGACCGCCAACCGGTCGGCGCCGGCTGCCTCGGCGGTCCCGGCACCACCCTTCGACGCCGGGGTCACCGCGGGCTCACCCGGCCCGTTGGACCGCCGCCCGGGTCAGCTCCTCCACCCCACCGGCCAGCACCCGCTCGACGTCCTCCCGGTACTTGACGGCCACGCCCAGCGTGCGGGTGACGGCCTCCTCGTCGAGCGCCGTCCGGCCGAGGGCGGCGATGGCCTCTGCCCAGTCGATGGTCTCGGCCACCCCGGGCGCCTTGTAGAGGCCCATCTCCCGCACCCGCTCGACGGCGGCCGCCACCTGGCGGCCGAGCGCCGGGGCCACCGAAGGGGCGCGAAGCGCCACGATCTGGACCTCGAGGTCGAAGTCGGGGTGCTCCACCCAGTGGTAGAAGCACCGTCGCTTCAGGGCGTCGTGCACGTCGCGGGTGCGGTTGGAGGTGATGACCACCACCGGCGGCACGGCGGCGGTGAAGGTCCCGAGCTCGGGCACGGTGATGGAGTAGTCGGCCAGCACCTCGAGGAGGAACGCCTCGAACTCGTCGTCGGCCCGGTCGACCTCGTCGACCAGCAGGACCGGCGCTGGGGCATCGGCCGGGGCGGTGACGGCCGCCAGCAACGGCCGCCGGACGAGGAAGCGCTCCGAGAAGAGCTCGTCTTCGACGTCGGGGCCGACCGCACCGCCACCCCCGGCGGCTCGGGCCTCCGCCGTCCGCAGGTGGAGGAGCTGGCGGGCGTAGTCCCACTCGTAGACGGCTTGGGCGGCGTCGATGCCTTCGTAGCACTGGAGGCGGAGCAGCTCGCCACCCGTCCAGCGCGACAGCACCTTGGCCACCTCCGTCTTGCCCACGCCCGCCTCACCCTCCAGCAGCAGAGGGCGGTGCAGGGTCAGGGCCAGGAAGACGACGGTGGCCAGCCCCTCGTCGGCAAGGTAGCCGTGGTCGCGCAACGCGTCGCGCACCGCGTCGGGTCCCGCGATCACCGTTCTCCCGTCGGCGGCGTCCCCCTCTCCCCCGCCGGACGCCGGGTCAGCCACGCCGGGCCGTCGCCTCCTCCAGGGCTCGCCGGACGAGGACCCGCGCCAGGTGCGCTCGGTACTCGGCGCTCGCCTGGACGTCGGCCGGTGGCTCCAAGCCCTCGGCCGCCCGGCTCGCTGCCTCCTCTGCACTCGCCCCGGCGGCGAGCGCCGCTTCGACAGCCCGCGCCCGCAGCGGGGTCGGGCCCATGTTGACGAGGGCCACCCGGGACGAGCCGTTGACCGATGCCGCCACGCCGACGATCGCCCAGTCCTGGGCCCGCCGGTTGAACTTCTGGAAGGCCCAGCCGCCGCCCGACTTCGGCACCCGGATCTCGGTCAGCATCTCGTCGGGGGCCATCGCGGTCTCGAGGAACCCCTGGAAGAAGTCCTCGGCGGCCAGCTCCCGGTGGCCCTGCGGCCCCTGGACGACGAAGCTGCCCCCAAGGGCGAGCACCGCCGCCGGGAGGTCCGACGCGGGGTCGCCGTGGGCCACCGAGCCGCCGATCGTCCCCCGGTGGCGGACCTGCGGGTCGCCCACCTGCCCGGCCACGTGCGAGAGGAGGGGGGCGTGCTCGCGCGCCACCGGTGCCGCCTCCAGGTCACAGTGGCGGGTGAGGGCCCCGATGGCGACGTGGTCGCCGTCCTCGCGCACGTAGGACAGCTCGGCGAGCCGTCCGACGTCCACCAGGACGGTCGGGGTGGCGAGCCGCAGCTTCATGAGCGGCAGCAGCGAATGGCCACCGGCCAGGAGCTTGCGCTCGTCGGGGTCCTCCGCCAGCAGGGCGACGGCTTCGTCGACCGAACCAGCCCGTCGGTACTCGAACGGCGCCGGGATCACGCCGCACCTCCTTCGCTCGTCGGGATGCCGGCACCCGAGCGGGCGGCGCCCTCGAGGGCGCGCCAGACCCGTTCGGGGGTGACCGGCATGTCCAGGTCCGTGACCCCCAGCGGGGCCAGGGCGTCGATCACGGCGTTGACCACCGCCGGGGTGGACGCGATGGTGCCGGCCTCGCCGATGCCCTTCACCCCGAGGGGGTTCGAGGGGCTCGGCGTCACGGTGCGGCCGACGGTGAAGCTCGGCAGCTCGCACGCCGACGGCACCAGGTAGTCGCCGAGGCCGGTCGTGAGCAGGTTGCCGGCGGCGTCGTAGACGGCCTCTTCCCACAGGGCCTGCCCGACCCCCTGGGCGATCCCGCCGTGCACCTGGCCGTCGACGATCAACGGGTTGATCTGGTTGCCGCAGTCGTCGACCGCCGTGTACCGGACGAGGTCCACCCGCCCCGTCTCGGTGTCCACCTCCACGACCGCCACGTGCGTGCCGAACGGGAAGGTGAAGTTGGTGGGGTCGAACGTGACCGACGCCTCTAGGTTGGGCTCCATGCCCTCGGGGAGGTCGTGGGCCGTGAAGGCGTCGAAGGCCAGCTGCCCCATCGCCACCGAGCGGGTCGGCGACCCCTTGACGGCGAGCTCGCCACCGTGGAGCTCGAGGTCCTCGGGGGCGCACTCGAGCTGATGGGCGGCGAGGAGGCGTGCCTTGTCGACCACCCGATCGGCCGCCATGGCGATGGCCGTCCCCCCGACCGACAGCGACCGGGAGCCGTAGGTGTCCATCCCGAACGGTGAGAGCGCCGTGTCGGAGTGCAGCACCTCGACGTCCTCGGGGCTCACCCCGAGCTTGTCGGCCACGATCATCGACCAGGAGGTGACGTGCCCCTGCCCGTGCGGGGACGCCCCGGAGACGACCTGGACCTTGCCCGTCGGCAGCATCCGGACGGTCGCCGCCTCCCAGCCGCCGGCGGCGTAGCGCAGCGACGCCAGCACGCGGGACGGCGCCAGTCCGCACATCTCGACGTACGACGACAGGCCGATGCCGAGCAGCCGGCGGTCGCCGTGCTCGCGCCGACGCGCCTGCTCGGCCCGGAGATCCCCGTAGCCGGCCAGCTCCAGCGCCATGTCGAGCGCCCGGGCGTACTCCCCGCTGTCGAAGACCAGCCCGGCCGACGACGTGTAGGGGAACCGCTCCGGTGCGATGAAGTTGCGCCGCCGGATCTCCACGGGGTCGAGGCCCAGCCGCCGGCCCAGGGCGTCGATGGCCCGCTCGATGGCATAGGTGGCCTCGGGCCGCCCGGCGCCGCGGTAGGCGTCAGTCGGGGTCTTGTTGGTGAAGACGCCGATGCACTCGAAGGAGTAGGCAGCCACGTCGTACACCCCGTGGTACAGGAAGGCGCCGAGGATCGGGATGCCTGGGGTGACCAGCTGGTGGTAGGCGCCCATGTCCGCCAGGATCCGGGCCCGGACCGCGGTCACCTTCCCGTCGGCGTCGGCGGCCAGCTCGATGGTCTGGACCTGTCCGCGCCCGTGGATGGTGGCCACGGCGCCCTCCGAGCGCTCCTCGTTCCAGCGCACCGGCCGGCGGAGCGTGCGGGCCAGGACGACACACAGCAGCTCCTCGGCGTAGACGTTCAGCTTCGAGCCGAACCCACCGCCGACGGCCGGGGCCACGATCCGCAGGCGGCTCTCCGGCACGCCGGCCGTGACGCCCACCATCGTGCGGAGGATGTGGGGGATCTGGGTGGCCGAGTAGACCACCAGCTCGCCGCCGAAGGGCTGGGGCACCACGCACACCCCGCGGGGCTCCATGGCCGCCGGGATGAGGCGCTGCTGGACGTAGCGCTCCGACACGGTGACCGCCGCCTCGGCGAACGCCCGCTCGACGGCCGCCGGGTCGGGGGTGAGCTCCCAGGTGTAGCTGCGGTTCGACGCCAGGGCGCTGTGGGCTGCCACCCGGTCGGCCGCCGCCTCCTCGAGGTCGAGGGCGGCGGGCAGCACCTCGTAGGCGACGTCGACGGCCGCGGCCGCGTCCTGGGCCTGGGCCCGGGTGGCCGCCACGACCACCGCCACGCCGTCGCCCACATAGGCCGTCTCCTCGACGGCCAGCGGGTAGTGGGGGGGCGACACCATGTCCTCGGTCACCGGCCAGGCGCACGGCATCGGCGCCGCCCATTGGCCCGCGAGGTCCACCCCGCTGAAGGCGGCGACCACCCCCGGCATCGACCGGGCGGCCTCGAGGTCGACCGACACGATGCGAGCGTGGGCGTGGGGGCTCCGCACCATCACCAGGTGGAGCGCTCCGGGGACGGCCAGGTCGTCCACGTAGCGGGCCTCCCCGGAGAGGAGGGCGGGGTCCTCGCGCCGCAGCAGCCGGGTGCCCACGACCCCGGCGCCGGCGGCGGTCACGGTCACGACACCAGCTCCCGGTTCTTGGCGGCCGCCAGGATGGACTGGACGATGTTGTGGTAGCCGGTGCAGCGGCACAGATTGCCCTCGAGGGCCTCGCGGACCTCGGCCTCGGTGGGGTCGGGGTTCTCCTTCAAGAAGGAGGCCGCCGCCATCACCATCCCCGGCGTGCAGTAGCCGCACTGGAGCCCGTGCTCTTCGTGGAAGGCCTGCTGGATCGGGTGAAGGGTGCCGTCGGGGGACGCCATGCCCTCGATCGTCGTCACGTCGCGACCGTCGGCCTGGGCGGCGAGGACGGTGCACGACTTCACCGACTCCCCGTCGAGGAGGACGGTGCACGCGCCGCACGAGGTGGTGTCGCAGCCGACATTGGTGCCGGTGTGCCCGCACGCCTCTCGCAGGTAGTGCACGAGAAGGGTGCGTGTCTCGACCTCGTGCGTCTCCGACGTCCCGTTGACGGTGATGGTGACCTGCATCACGTCCTCCCCTCTCGGCCGCACGATCGGCCGACGTTGGTCATTAGTAGCACCGCCACGGCGCCGTTGCTACGGCGCCTGTCGCCAACGGCGCCGTAGGTCACGGCGCGGCGCCGGGCACGCCGGCGTCGCGCAGTGCCTGCCACACCTTCATCGGGCCGAGCGGCAGGTCCACGTGGGTCACCCCGTACGGGGCGAGCGCGTCGAGGACGGCGTTCTGGATGGCCGGCGTGGCACCGACCGTGCCGGCCTCCCCCACGCCCTTCATGCCGAGCGGGTTGCGCGGCGTGGGGGTGACGGTGTGCCCCAGCTCGTAGCTCGGCACCTCGGCGGCAGTCGGTGCGCCGTACTCGATCAGGGTCGGTGCCCGCGGATTGCCCAGCTCGTCGAACGAGACCTCCTCGAAGAGCGCCTGGGCGATGCCCTGGAGCAGCCCGCCGTGGACCTGGCCGGCCACGATGATCGGGTTGAGGATCCGGCCACAGTCGTCCACCGCCACGATGCGCCGGAGCTCCACCCGCCCGGTCTCGGTGTCGACCTCGACCACCGCGAGGTGGGCGCCGAAGGGGTAGGTGCCGTCCGCCTGGTCGAAGTCCTCCTCGGCGAAGAGCCCGTCGTCGCCGAGCACGGTCCGGCCGGCGTCGGTCTCGGCGTGGCGGGCCACGTCGGCCCACGACAGGCTGCGCGACGGCACCCCGGCCACCGCGAACTGCCCCTCGGCGAGCACCACGTCCTCCTCGGCCGCCTCGAGTGCGTCGGCGGCGAGCTGCCGAGCCCGCTCGACGACGGCCTGGCCGGCCACCAGCGCGGCGCTCCCGCCCAGCTGGCCCGACCGGGAGCCGAACGTCCCGGTGCCCCGCGGGACGACGGCGGTGTCGGAGTGGACGACCTCGATCCGGTCCAGCGGCACCTGGAGGGCGTCCGCCAGCACCTGCGAGAAGGTCGTCACGTGCCCCTGCCCGTGGGGCGAGGCCCCGGTCACGCAGACGACGTGGCCGTCGGGGGCGATGCGCACCGACCCGTACTCGGACCCGGTGCCGCTGACCTCCACGAAGGTCGAGACCCCGATGCCGAGCTGGACCCGGTCGCCAGCCGCTCGGCGCGCCGCCTGCTCGGCCCGCAAGCCGTCGTAGCCGGCCTCCTTGACGAGCTCCTCCAGGGCGCCGAGGTAGTCGCCGCTGTCGTAGCTGGCGCCCGTCGGGGTGACGTAGGGAAAGTCCTCCGGCCGCAAGAGGTTCCGGCGGCGCAGCTCGACCGGGTCCATCTCGAGCTCACCGGCCAGCAGGTCCATGGCCCGCTCCAGCATGGCCGCCGCCTCGGGGCGGCCGGCGCCCCGGTAGGGGCCGACCGGCGGGGTGTTGGTCACCACGCCGAGCGCCGTCAGCTCCATGTTGGGGATGCGGTACACGCCGTTCGCCATGAGCCGGCTCGTGGCGAACGCGATCGCACCCCGCCACGGGTACGCCCCGAACTCGGTGACCATCCGTGCCCGCATCCCGACCAGGGTGCCGTCCCGCCGCGCGCCCAGCTCCACGTCCTGCACGGCGCCGCGTCCCTGGCTCATGGCGAGGAGGTTCTCCGAGCGGGTCTCGATGTGGCGCACGGGCCGGCCCAGCCGGTCGGCGAGGGCGGCCACGATGACCTGCTCGGGATAGACGCCGCCCTTGGCGCCGAAGCCGCCACCGACGGCCGGCACGACCACCCGCACGCGGTCGCGGTCCCGACCGAGGGCCCGGCACACGGCGCCGAGCACCTGGAAGGGCGACTGGCTGCTCACCCAGCACACGAGGCGTCCGTCCTCGTCCGGGTAGGCGAGGGTCCCGTTGGGCTCCAGAGGGACGGCGGCCAACCGCTGGTTGACGAACCGCCCCCGCACCACGACATCCGCCCCCGCCAATGGGTCGGCGTCGCCGCCGAGGTGGGCCTCGCGCACCACGTTGGACCCGAGCTCGGGGAACAGGACGGGGGCGTCCGGCTCCAGGGCGGCGAGCGGGTCCACCACCGCCGGCTCGTCCTCGATGTCGGCGACGACGAGCTCGGCGGCGTCGACGGCCTGGGCGTAGGTCTCGGCCACCACCGCGGCCACCGCTTCGCCCACGTGGCGGACACGGTCGGTGGTGAGACAGGGGCGAAAGATCTCCGCCCGGGAGCCCGGCGGGAGGGGGGGGAACTCGCCGATGCCGGGCAACCCGAGGTCGGCACCCGTGAACACGCCCACCACCCCCGGCATCTCGAGCGCCTCGCTCACGTCGATCCCGGCCAGCCGGCCGTGGGCGATGTGGGACCGCACGAACACGACGTGAGTGGTGCCGGGCCGCTCGAGGTCGGCCACGTACTTGGCCACCCCCCGCAGCAACGGATCGTCCTCCAACCGGGCCACCGGGAAGCCGAACAAGGTCTGCATGCTCCCTGCGTACCAGGTCGGCGGCACTCGCCGCCAGCAATGCCGACGGCCGGCGTCGTGACGGGGCCCCGGCGACGGCCGCCGGACACGGTGTCGCCGTCAATTGTTCGATGATCGAACAACCTCCGCTAGCTTCCTCCTCATGACCGTCGCCGGCACCACCCCCCGCACCACCACCCCCCGTGCCACTGCCGCCGACACCGCCGACACCGCCGACACCGCCGACACCGCCGCGGCGCCCCCCTGCGCCGCTCCTGGCGGGTCCGGCCCGACGGGCGAGGACCGGAAGGTGGCGGTCGACGCGGTGCGGTCCCTCGCTCGGACCGCCCGGGTCCTCGAGCGGGCAGCCGGTGACCTCGGCCTGGGGCAGTACCGGGTCCTCTCGGCGATCGCCGCCGGGGAGGACCGGGCGGCCCGGGTGGCCGAGCGCATCTGGCTGGGGCGCCCGGCCGTGAGCGCGGCCGTCGACGCCCTGTGCCGCGACGGCCTGCTCGACCGCACCGAGGCGGCCGGCGACCAGCGGGCCACGGTGCTCGCCGTGACCCCGGCCGGTCGGGAGGTCCTCGACCGCGTCGAGGGCGACATGGTGGCGGTCGTGGCCGACCTGTGCGACCGCTCCTCCCGTGCCGCCGGCGGTGCCGATCGCACCGGGCGGTCCGCGGCCAGGACCCTGGCGGCCCTGGCGGCGCTCGGACCGGCCATCGACGACCTGATCGCCGAGCGACGAGCGGAGCGCCGGGCGGCACCCCGATGACCGGCGGCACGGCGACCGGTGGCCCCGGCTGGGTCCGGCGCCTGTGGGGCTACATGCTGCGACACCGCCGCGCCGTCGTGCTGTCGGTCGGCGCGGCGATCCTCGCCGCCATCTGCCAGACGCTCGTGCCGCTCGTCGCCCGCCAGGTCGTGGACGAGGTCGTGGCGCGCCGCGTCAGCGACCTGTGGGCCTGGCTCCTGGCGCTCGTCGGGCTGTCCGCGGTCACCTTCGGCGCCGCCCACGTGCGCCGGTACTGGGGCGGCCAGGTGGCGATCCGGGTCCAGTACGACCTCCGCAACGACATGCACGACCACCTCCAGGCGATGGACCAGGAGAGCCTGGGGCGGCTCCCCACCGGACAGCTGGTGGCCCGGGCCAACTCGGACTCGACCCTCGCCCAGGGCCTGCTCAACTTCGTTCCCCTCCTCGGCGGCAACGTCCTGCTGATGCTCATGTCCCTGGCCGTCATGGTGGCGCTGTCCCCGCCGCTGGCCGTCGTCAGCCTGGTGGTCGCCCCGACCCTCCTCGCCGTCTCCTACCGGATGAGGCGGCGGGTCTTCCCCGCGACGTGGGACGCCCAGCAACGCGAGGGTGAGCTGGTGTCGATCGTCGACGAGGACGTCACCGGCGTGCGGGTCGTGAAGGCCTTCGGCCGGGAACGGCGGGAGCTGGAGCGGGTGGCCGAGTCGGCCAAGGTGCTCTACGGCGCCCAGATGCGTGCGGTGCGCCTCCAGTCCCGCTACCAGCCGCTCTTGGAGGCGGTCCCGACGATCGGCCAGGTGGCGATCCTCGCCCTCGGAGGGTGGCTCGCCCTCCACCACCGGATCACGCTCGGCACCTTTCTCGCCTTCTCGACCTACGTCGTCGCCCTCGTGGCCCCCGCCCGCCAGCTGGCCGGGGTGCTGACCGTGGGCCAGCAGGCTCGCGCCGGGATGGAGCGCATCTTCCAGCTGCTCGACCTGCGGCCGGCGATCGCCGACGCCCCCGACGCCGTCGAGCTGCCCCGGCTGCGGGGCGAGCTCGACCTCGAGGGCGTCCACTTCGCCTATGGCGACGGTCCCCCGGTGCTGCGCGGGGTCGACCTGCACGTGGCCCCGGGCGAGCGGGTGGCCGTGGTGGGCCCGAGCGGGAGCGGGAAGTCGACCCTGGCCCTGCTGCTGGCTCGCTTCCACGACCCCGACGAGGGCGCCGTGCGCGTCGACGGCGTCGACGTGCGCCACGCCCGCCTCGGCTCCCTGCGGCGCCAGGTCGGGATCGTCTTCGAGGACAGCTTCCTCTTCTCCGACACGATCCGGGCCAACATCGCCTACGGCCGTCCCGACGCCACCGACGCCGAGGTCGAAGCGGCGGCCCGAGCGGCCCAGGCCCACGATTTCATCGCCGCGCTCCCCGGTGGCTACGCCACCACCGTCGGCGAGCGCGGCCTCACCTTGTCGGGGGGGCAGCGCCAGCGGATCGCGCTCGCCCGGGCCATCCTCGCCGACCCCCGGATCCTCGTCCTGGACGACGCCACCAGTGCCATCGACGCCCGGACCGAGGAGCGCATCCATGACGCCCTCCGCGACGTCCTGTGGGGCCGGACCACCGTCCTCGTGGCACACCGCCGTTCGACCCTCCACCTCGCCGACCGCATCGTGGTCCTGGAGGGCGGCCGGGTCGTCGAGGAGGGCACCCACGACGCGCTGGTGGAGTCCAGCCCGCGCTACCGGGCACTGCTGTCGGGGATCGAGGGGGAGCACGCCGCGGCGGTCGGTGACCGGATCGAGGCCCTCGCCGCCCTGACGCCGGCCGACGGGGAGGTGACCGCCGCGGCGTGGGCATCCAGGCCGGACGGCACGGCCGGCGGCGGCCGGGGCCCCGCGACCGCGGCACCCCTCGGCGCCCCGAGCATCGGGCCGGGGCTCGGCGGCGGTGGGGGCGGCTGGCGGCTCCACCTCGCGCCCACCCCCGAGATCCTGGCCCGCGTGGCGGCCCTCCGGCCGGTGCGCGACAAGGCGGCGGTCGACCTCGATCGGGAGGCGCGCCACGACCGGACGTTCCGGCTCGCGACGTTGTTCCGGGAGTTCCGCTGGCCGCTCCTCGCTGGCCTCGCCTTCGTGGTGGTCGACGCGCTGGCCACCGTGGCGGGCCCCGTCTTGATCAAGAACGGCATCGACCAGGGGGTGCTGGCCGGGTCCGGCGGCGCCCTCCTCGCCGCCGCCCTGCTCTTCCTCGCCGTCACGCTCGCCGACCTCGCCGACCAGGTGGGCGAGACGTTCGTCACCGGGAGAGCGGCGCAGCGCATCATGCTGTCGCTGCGCATCCGCATCTGGGCCCAGCTCCAGCGCCTCTCGCTCGACTACTACGAGCGCGAGATGGCCGGCCGGATCATGACCCGCATGACCACGGACGTCGACCAGTTCGAGAACCTGATGGAGACCGGCGTCCTCTCGGCCCTCGTGGCCATGGTCACGTTCGTCGGCGTGGGCGTGGCCCTGGTGGTGATCGACCCGCTGCTGGGGCTCTGCACGCTGTCGGTGGTGCTGCCGCTCGCCGTTGCCACGGTGGCCTTCCGGCGCCGTGCCGTCGTGCTCTACGACCTGGCGCGCGAGCGGATCGCCGTCGTGAACGCCGACTTCCAGGAGAGCCTGTCGGGGGTGCGCGAGTCCCAGACCTTCGTCCACGAGCGGGCGGCCAGCGAGCGCTTCCACCGGCTGGGCGCCGAGTACGTGGACACCCGCGTCCGGGCCCAGCGACTGGTGGCCACCTACTTCCCGTTCATCCAGTTCCTGGCGGGCATCGCCGACGTCATCGTGCTCGGCGTGGGGGCCGAGCTGGTGATGGCCGGGCACCTCACGGCGGGTGCCCTCATCGCCTTCGTCCTCTACGTCGACCTCTTCTTCTCGCCCATCCAGAGCCTGTCGCAGGTGTTCGACTCCTGGCAGCAGACCCGGGTCTCGGTGGGGCGGATCGCCGAGCTCATGCAGCTCGACAGCGCCACGCCGGCACCCGCCGTGCCCGCACGGCTCGGCCGCCTCACCGGCGACCTGGCCCTCGACCGCGTCCGGTTCGCCTACCCGCAGGCACCCGCCCGGCCCGGCGCGGGCGACGCGGACCGGTCGGTGGCACGGCGCGGACCGAGCGACCCGGTGGACGCCGCCGTCGCGGCGACGCCGGCGCGCCCGGCCGAGGCGCTCCAGGGGGTCGACCTCGGGATCCGACCGGGCGAGACGGTGGCCCTCGTCGGCGAGACCGGCGCCGGCAAGTCGACCGTGGTGAAGCTGCTCGCCCGCTTCTACGATCCCCAGGAGGGCCGGGTGCTGGCCGACGGTCAGGACCTCCGCCACCTCGACCCCGGCGCCTTCCGCCGCCAGCTCGGCTACGTTCCCCAGGAGGCCTTCCTGTTCTCGGGGTCGGTCCGCGACAACATCGCCTACGGCCGTCCCGACGCCACCGACGCCGACGTCGAGCGCGCCGCGCGGGCCGTCGGCGCCCACGACCTCGTCGCCCAGCTCCCCGGCGGGTACCACCATCAGCTGCCCGAGCGCGGCCGCTCCCTCTCGGCGGGCCAACGCCAGCTCATCGCCCTGGCCCGGGCCCAGCTGGTGAACCCGGCCGTGCTCATCCTCGACGAAGCCACGTCGAACCTCGACCTGCCGACCGAGGCCCGGGTCGCCGCCGCCATCGGCCAGGTCTCCCGCGATCGCACGACGGTCCTCATCGCCCACCGCCTCCAGACGGCCCGAACCGCCGACCGGATCGTCGTGCTCCACGCCGGGCAGGTCGTCGAGACGGGCACCCACGAGGAGCTGCTCGCCCGGGAGGGTCCCTACGCCGCCATGTGGGAGGCCTTCGAGCTGTCCGGCGGCGGGCGGGGAGCGCCGTCCCGACGGGCCTCGTGAGGGCGCCGCCCTGGCCCGTTCAGGGGCGGGCGTCGAAGGTCGGGACGAGCGTCCGTGCCGCCCGAGCCTCGTCGACCCGGCGCACCGGCGTCGTGCGCGGTGCCGCCGCAGCCCGCTCGGCGCCGCCCGGCGCAGAAGCGTCGGCCACGATGCGCTCGAACGCCTGGGCGAGGGCCTCCAGGGTCTGGGGGCTCTCCGTCTCGGTCGGCTCGATCATGAGGGCCTCGTCGACGATGAGCGGGAAGTACACGGTCGGGGCGTGGAAGCCTTCCTCGAGGAGCCGCTTGGCCACGTCGAGGGCCCGCACCCCGTCCCGGCGTCGCAGCGTGGCGGCCGCCAGCACCACCTCGTGCATGCACGGTCGGTCGAAGGGCACGTCGAACGTGGGCCGTAGTCGGACCCGGAGCCAGTTGGCGTTGAGCACGGCCCGCTCTGCCACCCGCCGCAACCCGTCGGCCCCGTGGACCTCGATGTAGGTGAGGGCTCGCGCCAGGACGAGGGCGTTGCCGTGCCACGAGTGGACCCGACCGATCGAACGCGCCGGCACCACCCAGCCGTAGGCCGGCCGGGTGCCGGCGGGGTGCGGCACCGTCCCCGCTGGCAGAGCCTGCGAAGGCCCGACACCGGCGTCCACCCGCATATCAACCTCATCTAGAGATCGATGGTCTCCCGAATAGTGACCCTCACCTGGACCTCTACGATCACCGTCTACTAGAGGTCGAGGTTCATCACCTTGTCGGCTGCTCTGTCTCCCCCCGCCGTCCGGGAGGCGCACCGGGCGCGGTCCGGGGAGGAGCTCCACGAGATGCTCGGCCACAGCCACCGGTCCGGCCCCCGGGCCGCCGCCGCCGTGGGGCGTGGCGAACGTCTTGTGCAGGTTCATGTGCACGATGTCGAAGCCCATGTCGCCCGGCCGTACCACCCCGAGGATGGCGTTCAGGTTGGCGCCGTCGTAGTAGAGCAGGCCGCCCACCTCGTGGACGGCGGCAGCGATGGCCTGGATGTCCTCCTCGAACAGGCCGAGGGTGTTGGGGTTGGTCAGCATGATCCCGGCCACGTCGGGGCCGAGGACCTCTCGCAGCGCGGCCATGTCGACGCACCCCCGCTCGTCGGAGGGCACCGTCGTGACCTCGTAGCCACCCAGGGTCACGGACGCCGGGTTGGTCCCGTGAGCCGAGTCGGGGATGATCACCCGGCGGCGGTCCTCACCCCGAGCGGCGTGGTAGGCCCGCATCAGCAGCAGCCCGGTGAGCTCCCCGGCCGCGCCGGCCGCCGGCTGCAGCGTGGCCGCCGCCATCCCGGTGATCTCGCACAGCGCCTCCTCGAGCTCGACGAGCAGCGCCAGCCACCCCTGCGCGAGCGACGCCGGCGTCGCCGGGTGGGTGAGGGCGAGCCCTGGGAGGGCGGCGACGGTGTCGCAGACCTTCGGGTTGTACTTCATGGTGCAGGAGCCGAGCGGATAGGCGCCGAGGTCGACCGAGTACTGGCGGTGGCTGAGCCGGGTGAAGTGCGCCACGAGGTCGCGCTCGGACACCTCGGCCAGCGCCACCGGCTCGGTGCGGCGGTGCTCCGCGGGCACCAGCTCCTCCGCCGGCCACTCCGGCACCCCGGTGGTCCGCAGCTGCCAGCTCGCCCGGCCCGGGCGAGACAGCTCGAACAGGGTCGGCTCGGCCTCGTGGCCCAGCAGCGGGGCGCTCGCCGCCCGGCCACCCGGCGCCGCCGCGGTCGTGAAGGCCTCCTCGCCCATCGCCTGGTCGCCCATCGCCTGGTCGCCCATCGCCCCCTCGCTCATCGCCGCGCCGCCTTCTCGAGGGCGGCGACATAGCGGTCGATCTCGTCCCGGGTGCGCCGCTCGGTCACGGCCACCAGGAGCCCGTGCTCCGCGTCCGCGGCGGGCACCGACCCGTCGCCGCCGTCCCCGACCAGGTCCGACAGGGCGACGCCAGCGAGGAACCCCTCCCCTGCCATCCGCTCCACGACGGTGCGAGCCGGGACCTCGGTGCGCACGGCGAGCTCCCGGACCACCGCCGTCGACCCGGTGAGCGGCCGCACCCCCGCCGAGCCCTGCAGGGACTCCCGCAGGTAGTGGGTCCCCCGGGCGCACCGCAACGCCACCTCGGCGAGGCCCGAGGTCCCGAGCCAGCCGAGCTGGATGGCGGCGGCGACGGCCATCAGGGTCTGGTTGGTGCAGACGTTGGACGTGGCCTTCTCCCGGCGGATGTCCTGCTCACGAGCCCGGAGCGTCGTCACATAGGCCCGGCGGCCCTCGAGGTCGACCGTCTCGCCCACCAGGCGCCCCGGCAGCCGGCGAACCTGCTCGAGGGTGCAGGCGAACAGGCCGAGGTACGGGCCGCCGAAGGAGAGGGCGGTGCCGAAGGCCTGTCCCTCCCCCACCACCACGTCGGCGCCCCAGTCCCCAGCCGAGCGCAGCAGGCCGGCAGCCACCGGGTCGGCGGCCACCACCACCAGGGCGCCGTGGGCATCGGCCAGCCGGCGAACGGCCGCCAGGTCCTCGAGGCAGCCGAGGTAGTTCGGGTAGCCGGCGACGAGCACGCCGGGAGCCCGGCCACCGGCGCCGACGGCGTCGGGCCAGGCCGTCCGACCGTCCGCCAGCGGCACCTCGACCAGCCGGTGGCCGGTGCCGGCGGCGAAGGTCCGGAGCACCGCCCGCCAATGGGGGTGGACGCCGGCCGAGACCCATACCGTCGGATTGCCGGACGCCGCTGCGCCCAAGTTGACCGCCTCCACGAGGGCGCTCGCCCCGTCGTAGAGCGAGGCGTTGGCCACCGGCAGGCCGGCGAGGCGGGCGACCATCGTCTGGAACTCGAAGACCGCCTGCAGCACACCCTGCGCCACCTCGGGCTGGTAGGGCGTGTAGGCGGTCACGAACTCCGACCGCCCGGCGAGCGCCCGCACCGCCGGCGGCACCTCGTGGTCGTAGGCACCGGCCCCGGCGAAGCACACGAGCCGGTCGGCCCGCCCCTCGTTGGCGGCCGCCAGGTCCTCCAGGTGGGCCAGCACGTCGGGCTCGGGCCGCCCGGACGGCAGGTCGAGGCCTCCGGCGAGGCGCAAGGCCTCGGGCACCGTGGCGAAGAGCTCGTCGGTCGACGACAACCCGAGGAAGGCGAGCATGGACGCCACCTCCTCGTCGGTGTGCGGTAGGTAGTCGGCCACTAGGCGGGACCCTCCCGATCGGACGGCACCGCACCGGCCACGGCGGCGGTCGATGCGGAAGGTGCGGACGGTTCGGACTCGGCGGACGGTTCGGACGCCACAGCCGGGGATGCCCCCGGTGCCGCTCGAGGTGGCCAGAAGCGCGGCGGCACCACCGTGGCGGGCAGCGCGCGACCGCGCAGGGCGACCACCACCCGGTCACCCTCGCTGGTCCCGGCGTCGAGGAACGCCAGCGCGATACCCCGCTCGAGCATGGGCGAGAAGTTGCCGCTCGAGACCGTGCCGACGGTGCGGGCGGTGCCGGCGGGGGCGGCGGTGCCGGCCTCGGCGGCCTCGGCGGCCTCGGCGGCCGCATGGACGCTCGATCCTTCGCGGGGCGGCTGGCGGCCGTCCGCCAGCAACCCCCAGAGCCGCCGGCTCGGCCCCGTGCGGCGCTCGGCCTCGAGGGCGGCCCGGCCGCGGAAGTCCCCCTTGTCCCAACCGATCACCCAACCGAGGTTGGCTTGCAACGGGGTGATCCCGGGACCCAGCTCATGCCCGTGGAGCGGCAGCCCCGCCTCGAGCCGGAGGGTGTCGCGGGCCCCGAGCCCGGCCGCTACCACGCCCGCGCCGAGCACCGCCTCCCAGAACTCGAGGGCCACCTCGGCAGGCACGGCGCACTCCACCCCGTCCTCACCCGTGTAACCGGTCCCGGCGGCCATGCACGGCGCACCCCGCCATTCGAACGGCGCCACGTGGAACCGGCCCACGGCGGCCGCTCCGGGAGCCACGGGGGCGAGGAGCTCCCGTGCTTGCGGGCCCTGGACGGCCACGACGGCGCGGGAGGCCGTCGTGTCCTCGCCGCCGATCGCGGCGCGCACCCGGGCGGTGTTCGACGCGTTCGGCATGACGTCGAAGCGGTCTTCCGCCAACCACCACACGATGAGGTCGTCGAGCACCGAGCCGTCCTCGGCGAGCAGGTGCGTGTACTGGGCCCGGCCGGGTGCCACCCGGCGAAGGTCGTTGGTCAGCGTCCGCTGGAGGAGCCCGAAGGCCTCGTGTCCCTCCACCCGCACGGTGCCCAGGTGGCTCACGTCGAAGGCCACGGCCGCCGACCGACATGCCCGGTGCTCGGCGATGGTGCCCTCGTAGGCGAGGGGCATCTCCCAGCCCCCGAACGGCACCATGCGGGCCCCGAGGGCCAGATGGGCGTCGTGGAGGGGCGAGCGGCGGGGGGCCTCGTCGTCCACCGGCGCAGCCTACGCCGCGGGCAGGCCGGCGGGATCGAGACCATGGCGGGCCAGCAGGGCGAAGAAGTCCCGCTGGTACACCACGACCACGTCCACCTCCGGGTACAGCTCCCGCATCCGCCGGACCTTGGCGTTCTTGCGGGTCACCAGGCGCTGGTCCGCCGTCGTCAGCTCCACGAAGCAGCCGTGGTCCGGCAGCCAGAAGTCCGGGCGGAAGCCGGCGGTCGGCATGCCGTCATCGGCCCACCGCAGGGCGAACTGGACCGGCTCGTACTCCCAGCGGATCCCGGAGATGTCGAGCAGGACGGCGAAGAGGCGCTCCGACGGGTGGGCGAACCGCACGGTCGCCGCCGGCGACGCCGACGGGTGGCGGCCCTTCGGGCCCGCCGTGGCGCCCGTCCGGATCACTCCCCGGCAGCTCGGGGCGGGCGCGCCCCTGGGGCGCTGCCCGCGTCGACACCCGACGACGTGGCGCGCTGGGCGGCCACCCGGTCGAGGCCCACGATGGCGGCGTCGAGCTCCTCGACGACGCCGGACAGCGGGACGATGTTGAAGACCCCCTGGCCCCCGGCGAGCAGGTCCACCACCTCGCCGTTGGACCGGGCGAGGACGGAGCGGCTGACGGTCAGCACCAGGTTGGCCGAGGCCAGGTCGGCGCCCAGGTCCTCCCGTAGGCAGTCGACGGCGCGCCGGGCGGACTGGAGGGAGACGCCCGCGTCGAGGAGCTGCTTGATGACCTTGAGCTCGAGCACGTCGCGGTAGGAGTAGAGGCGCTTGCTGCCGCTGCCCCGAGCCTCGGCGAGCGAGGGCCGGAGGAGCCCCGTACGGGCCCAGTAGTCCAGCTGGCGGTAGGTGATCCCGACCAGATTGCACACCTGCGGGCCGCGATAGCCGCCCGTCTCGGTCCCGACCTCAGGCTTCCGCTGCTCGGCCATGGGAGCTCCTCCGCTGCGCGTGTCCGACAGGGAGGACTCTAGCCGCCCGAATCACACTCGGGTAGTTCTTCGGGGTCGTGTGGTCGCGCCCAGGCCAGCACCGGCCCCCGGACGGCGACGCCCACCACGTCCCCCGGCTCGCAGGTCGCGGCCCCCATCACCCGGACGACGAGGGGCCCGACGGGCCGCGCCGGCGCGGCCGCCGCACCCGACCCGGCGGGGGCCGCCGGGGCCGCCGGGGCCGGCCCTGCCAGGTCGACGCGGACGACCGCGTCGTGGCCGTAGTACTGGAGGTCCCGGACGGCGCCGCACGCCGCGCCCTCCGCCTCGGCCACCAGCGCCACCTGCTCTGGGCGGACCAGCACGGTAACGGGCGCGCCGGCGGGCGCCACGTCCCCGCCGGCCACCGCGAGCGCCCCCAAGACGGTGCGTACGTAGGGCGGCTCGGCGACGCCGGGCAGCACGTTGGCCTCCCCGACGAAGCCGGCGACGTCGGGATCGGACGGCCGGGTGTAGAGCTCCTGGGGCGACGCCAGCTGCCCGATCCGCCCGTCCCGGAGCACGGCGACCTGGTCGGCCCAGCTCAGCGCTTCGTCCTGGTCGTGGGTGACGAGGAGCGCGGTCGCCCCCGACGCCCGCAGCACCGCCTGCACCTCACTGCGAACAGCCGTCCGCAGGCCGGCGTCGAGGGACGAGAAGGGCTCGTCCAACAGGACCAGGGTCGGGTCGACGGCCAGCGCCCGGGCCAGGGCCACCCGCTGCTGTTGCCCACCCGACAGCTGATGGGGATAACGCCGGGCCATCCCCTCCATGCCCACCAGCGCGAGCAGCCCTTCCAGACGCGCTCGCCGGCTCCCGCCGCGAGGCAGCCCGAAGGCGACGTTGCGAGCCACCGTGAGGTGCGGGAACAACGCCCCCTCCTGCGGCACGTAACCGATCCGGCGGTGCTCGGGCGGCACGAAGGCACCGTCGCCGTCCACGACCACCCCGCCGATCGTCACCGAGCCGGTGTCGGCCCGCTCGAAGCCGGCCAGCACCCGCAGGAAGGTCGTCTTGCCGCTGCCCGAGCGGCCGAGGATGGCGGTCAGCGATCCGGCCGGGACCGACAGCGACAGCCCCCGCAGCACCACCGACGAGCCGAAGGCCTTGACGACGTCGCGGACGTCGAGGTCGCAGCCGTCGGCGGGCACCGTGGCCGCCGTCATGCGGCCACCGCGCGGCGCGCCGGCATCCGGTCGAACCACCGGCCCAGCACGTAGCTCGGGACGACGGCCACCGCCATCATCACGGCGACGAACGGGGCTGCCTGGCCGTACGAGAGGTTGGTCTCGTAGGCCCAGAACTGGGTGGCGAGCGTGGAGGCGCCCGTGGGGATGAGGAGCAAGGTGGCGGTGAGCTCGGTCACCACCTCGAGGAACACCAGGCTGAAGGCCGCGGCCAGCCCGGGCGCGACGAGGGGGAGGGTGACGCGCCAAAGGACCGCGGCCGGCGAGCGCCCGAGCGAGCGGCCCATCTCCTCGAGGTGCGCCGGCGCCCGGGCGACCGAGGCGCGCACGGACACGAGGGCCAAGGGGAAGAACATGACCGCGTAGGCCAGGACGAGGAGCACGTTGGTCTGGTACAACGCGCCGTTGGCGTAGCGCTCCGACGCGTAGGTGAGGGTCAGGGCGAGGACCACCCCGGGGACGGCGAGCACCACGTAGCTGCTGCGCTCGAGCACCGCAGCCAGTCGACCGGGCCTGCGCACCGAGAGCACCGCCACCGGGAACGCCGCCGCCGTGGCCACGACGCCGGCGGCAGCGCCATAGGCAGCGGTGCGGGCCGCCGCAGCCCCCAACGAGACGGCGGGCAAGGGCGCCGGCCCCCCGTGCCCGAGCCAGTAGAGGACGGCCACCACGGGCACGCCGAGGGCGGCGGCGGCGAGGAGGGCGAACCCTCCCTGCACGGCCGGATGCCAGCGCCCGAGGCGCACCCGCCCGGCGCGGGCGGCAGCGCTCCCGACCCGGGCCGTCCTCCCCCGCCCGCGGGCGGCCCCCTCCCCCGCCAGGACGACCAGGCTCACCAGGACCAGCACGAGCGAGAGGGCGCAGGCGGCGTCCGTATCGAAGCCGGTCTGGAGCTGGGTGAAGATCTCGGTGGTGAAGGTCTGGTACCCGAGGATCTCGAACGCCCCGTACTCGGCCAGGACCACGAGCGCCACGAGGAGGCATCCGCCCAGGATGGCGCCGCGGGCCTGGCCCAGCGTGACCCGCCAGAACGTGGCCAGCCGCCCGGTGCCGAGGCTCCGCGCCACCTCCTCCTGCCCGGGGTCGGCGTCGCGGAAGCTGGCGGCCACCGGGAGGTACACGAGCGGGTAGACCGCCAGGGACATGACGAGCAGGGCCCCGCCGAACCCCCCGATCCCGGCGAACAACGACCGCCACCCGAAGGCGACGGCGAAGTCCGGGATGCCCACCGGGACGACCACCAGTGCTCCCCACCAACGTCGCCCGGCAAGGTCGGTCCGCTCCACGCACCAGGCGAGCACCGTCCCGAGCACGGCGCAACACGCCGTGACGCACACCGTGAGGCTCACCGTGTGCCACAGGAGCGATGCCGTCAGCCCACGGAACACCAGCGCGAGGACCGCCGACCACCCGAAGGACGCGCTCTCCACCACGAGGAAGACCAGCGGCAGCACGAGCGCCGCCGCCACCAGGGCGCTGGCCCATACGAACGGTCCGGGCCAGCGGCGGCGCCGCCGGCCGGATCCCACCGGGCCGGCGGCAGCAGCAGCCGGCGTGCCCGTGGCCGCGCCGATCAGCCCGGCCACGTGGTTGGGCGGCTCCTCGCTGGTGACCACCCTGCGGGCCTGCATATTAGGGAAGCCTAATATTATGAGTACGGGCAGGCAACAGTCCGCCGACGCGGGTGCACGCGGGCCAGCCGGTGCAACGAGGGTCGGGCCCGCTCACGCCGGGCCCGCTTCAGGCCAGCTCGGCCATCCCTTCCCACGGGCTCGAGGCCTGGGCGTGGTAGCGCGGAGGGATCCGCCCGGCCCGACGGGCCAGCCGGCCGGCCTCGACGGCGAGGGCCATGGCCCGGGCCATGCGGGCGGGATCCTCGGCGCGGTTGACGGCGGTCGCCACCAGCACGGCGTCGCACCCGAGCTCCATCGCCCGGGCGGCGTCCGACGCCGTGCCGACCCCGGCGTCGAGCACCACGGGCACGGTCACCGCCTCGCGCAGCAAGGAGAGGTTGTGCGGGTTGCGGATCCCGAGCCCGGACCCGATGGGCGAGCCGGCGGGCATGACGGCGGCACACCCCACCTGCTCGAGCCGTCGGGCGAGCACGGGGTCGTCCGTCGTGTACGGCAGCACGACGAAGCCCTCCTCCACCAGCTGCTCGGCGGCCGACAGCAGCTCCACCCCGTCCGGCAGCAAGGTGCGGTCGTCGCCGATCACCTCGAGCTTCACCCACGACGTCTCGAAGGCATCCCGAGCGAGCTTGGCGGTGAGGACCGCCTCGGCGGCGGTGAAGCAGCCGGCGGTGTTGGGCAGGACACGGACGCCGTTGCCGGTCAGCACGTCGAGCAGGGCACCGCGCCCGGACGGGTCGACACGCCGCACCGCCACCGTCGCCAGCGCGGACCCGGAGGCCACGAGCGCCGCATCCAGGGCGGCGAGGCTGGTCATGCCACCGGTGCCGAGGACCAGGCGGGAGGGGACGACCTCGCCGGCGATCTCCAGCGGCGCGTCGGAGGCATCCACGTCGCCTGCCGGGCCCGACGCCCGGGCCGCCGTCACCCCGTCGGTCATCGGCGCGAGCGTACCTTGGGGTCCCCACGCTCCGGAGAGCGGGCCGCCGCCCGGGTGCTCGCCGCAGCAGCCCACCGCGCCGACTGGAGGGCTGCCACACCAGGCCATAGGGTCGGCTCGCATGACGCCGCGGGTGGCCCTGACCATCGCAGGATCGGACTCCGGCGGGGGCGCGGGGGTCCAGGCCGACCTGAAGACGTTCGCCGCGCTGGGGGTGTTCGGGACCAGCGCCGTGACGGCCGTGACGGCGCAGAACACGGTCGCCGTGGTCGAGGTCGCCGCGTTGGCGCCCGCCATGGTCGTCGCACAGGTCGAGGCGGTGCGGACCGACCTCGCACCGGCCGCCGTCAAGACCGGCATGCTCGCCAACCCTGCCATCGTCGCCGCGGTGGCCCGGCTGGCCGCCGCGGGCGAGCTGCCCAACCTGGTGGTCGACCCGGTGCTCGTGTCGACGAGCGGTCACCTGCTCATGGAGGAGGGCGGGGTGGACGCCTACCGCCAGTTGCTGCTCCCCCACGCCACCGTGGCGACGCCCAACCTGCGGGAGGCGGCGGTCCTCACCGGGCGTCCCGTCACCGAGCTGGCGTCGATCGACGGGATGCGGACGGCTGCGGAGGAGCTGCGGGCCCTGGGCACGGGGACGGTGGTGGTGAAGGGCGGCCACGCGGACCCCGGGGGCGCCACCGGCCTGGGATCGCCGGACGTGGTCGCCGGCCCCGAGGGAACGGTCGTGCTGGAGGGCGCCCGGATACCAACCCACAACGACCACGGCACCGGCTGCACGCTGTCGGCCGCCGTCGCCGCCCACCTCGCCCTCGGGGCATCGCCGGTCGACGCCATCGTACAAGCGAAGGCGTTCGTGGCCCAGGCGCTCGCCGGCGCCGCCACCTGGCACCTGGGAGCAGGGCACGGCCCCATCGACCACTTCGGCTGGTCCGTGGGCGACGACCCCGACCGGCCACTCCGACGGCCGGGCCCGTAGGCTCGCAGTCCATGGAGGAGCTCGACGTCGCCGCCTCCGACGGGGCGGACGGTCGCGCCCTCGGTGCCGGCGCCGGCGCCACCGAGGTGGGCACCACCTCGCCCGACGGCACGTTGCCACCGCTGCCGGCGCGACAGGGCCCCAGCCTGCGCCCCGCCCTGCTCGTACTTGGCCTGGCCGCCTTCATCCTCGTCCTGTTCGGCGTGGGGTCCGCACTGACGGCCGGCAGTGGCACGCCCACCCACGCCGGCGCGACACCCCAGACGGTGCCGGCAGGCAAGACCAAGGTGGCGGGGACCACACTCGAGGCGGTGCCGGCCAAGGGCGAGCTGGCGCCGCTGGTGCACGGCGGCACACCCCCGGCCGATGTCGTGGACGCGCTCCCCCTGCCGGCCGGGAGCACGCGGGTGGCCGTCGGGCCGACCAGGGGCATCACACTGTTCAGCGCCAGCGAGCGGTTCACGGTCCCCGGAACGCAGGCAGCCGTCGTCGCCTTCTACCGTTCGGAGCTGGCCGCCGTGAAATGGAAGATCGTCAGCGTCGGCCCCGCTCGAGGCACGGCCAACGCCACCGAGGTCCTCGCCCAGCGGGCCGGCAGCGACGGCTGGTACTGGGAGGTCGGCGCCGTCGTCTCGGCGACCACCTTCCCGCCGGGGTCGACAGTCTCGGCACCCACCGGCACGACGCCGTTCACGCTCCGGCTCTTCCAGCTGAACGACGCTGCCTGATCGGCAGGATCCCGGCACGAGGGCCGCCCGGCGGTGGCGCGCCCGGGGGTCGCAGCGCCGTGCCGGCGCCGTGCGAGGTCACACCGGCACGAGGTCCCCGGCGGGATCGGAGGCCGTCGACCACGCTGCCCGGCGGTCCTCGGCGGCGAACATCCACCCCCACATGAAGAAGTTCGCCGGGTAGAGCAGGTACCCGACCCGCGTGGCGGGCGCGAAGGTGAGGGCGACCAGCATCACCCAGCCCGACAGGTAGGCGACGGTCGACGCCGTGACCGGTGGACGTTGCCACAGCCGGCGCAGGAGATAGCCGCCGCCGACCAGCCCCACCGCCAGCGGCAGGGCACGGTGCAGCCACGGGAAGGCCAGCACCAGCAAGTGCCCCGGCAGGTCGCTGGCAGCCGGCGACGCGACGCCCGAGAGGCCGAGGGGGAACAGGATGACGTTGGAGAAGAAGGTGCCGAGGTTCGACGCCGCGAACGGCACCACCACCGGGGCGGCCACCACCGCCATCCCGGCCACCATGCGGCCGGGGGCGCGCCGGCCGGCGGCGTCGCGGGCAGCGAACAGCGCCAGCGCCGCCATCGGCCACGCCGTGAACTTCATCGCCGACACGATGCCGAAGACGATGCCGCTCCACCCAGGACGGCGCCGCTGGGCGAGCACCATGGCCAACAGCAGCAGGGCCACCACCGGCATGTCGTCGCCCCCGGTGGCGAGGGGTAGTGCCGCCGTCGGGAGGACGGCCACCACCTGGTACGCGCGGACCTTCCGGTGACGCGGCGCCGCCGAGAGCGCCAAGGCGCCGCCGGCGACGAGCAGGGTGACCACGCTGAAGAAGATGCGGGCATCGGTCAGCTGCACCGGCTGGTGCGTGCTGCTCGGCAGACCGAACACCGCCATCAGGGGGAGGTACGGGAAGAAGGACTCGTAGGCCGGCTCGCCGGGCACCGCCGAGACCAGGTGGTCGTGGCGGACGATGGCGTGGTACGGGTCCTTGCCGTGCGCGAGGCGGACCGCCGCCTGGTCGATGACCACCACCTCGGGTTGGACGTGCGCCGACACCTGGCCGCGCCCGCGCTCGACGATCTCGACCGCCAGGGGCACCACCGTGGCCCCGACGAGCACCGCGACGAGGAGCCACACTCGACCCGACCGCACCGCGCGGCCGAGCCCCCCGTGCCGGTCCGGCGCCCCCGCTCCCGCGCCCCGGCGGCGCCGGCGGCGGCGCACGGCGAAGAGCACCACGGACGCCACCGCGGCGACGGCATAGGGACCCACGGCCATCTCGCCCCACACCCGGTAGAGGGAGAGCGACGACACGGCGACGGTCGCCGCGGCGAAGACGGCGGCCAGCGCGTACAGGACCGCGTCGCCCAGCTCGGGCGCCCACCCTGCCCGCCACCGATCGACGGCAGGGCGCGCCCGGGCTTCCAGCGACGGCACTGCCCCGGCCAGACGGTGCCCGTCCAGAGTCATGGCTCTACGATCCTACTGCCCGCCCTGCCCGCGCCCCGGTCCAACTCAGGAGCCGCACAGTTCTCGCAGGTAGAAGTCGAGCTCGCTCGAGAGGCAGGCGGCCACGGTCTCGGCCCGGCGAAAGCCATGGGACTCCCCCCGGAAGGTGTGCAGCTCGCACCGACGGCCGGCGGCCCGGAGCGCGTCGGCCATCGCCGACGCCTGCGCCGGCGGCACCACCGGATCGTCGAGACCCTGGAAGAGGAGGACAGCGCCCTGGAGGTCGGCCGTCCGGTGGGCCGGGGAGCGGCGCCGGTACTCGTCCTGCTCCTCGGGAAGTGGGCCGACCAAGCGCTCGGTGTAGTGGGCCTCGAAGTCATGGGTGACCGCGGCCAGCGCTTCGAGGTCCGTGACCCCGTACCACGCGACGGCCGCAGCGAAGGCTCGAGAGCGCACGAGGGCCGAGAGCGCGGTGAACCCACCGGCGCTGCTGCCCCGGACGGCCATCCGGCTGCCGTCGACGCGGCCGGCGGCGGCCAGCCCGACGGCAGCGTCCACGCAGTCGTCCACGTCGGCCATGCCCCATCGACCGTAGAGCGCCTCCCGGTGCGCCCGGCCGTAGCCGGTGCTGCCGGCGTAGTCGACGGCGGCCACGGCGAACCCGCGGGTCGTGAAGAACTGGACGACCGGATCGAACCCGGGCTCGGCGGCGCCGGTCGGCCCCCCGTGGCAGAAGACGAGGAGGGGCGGCGCGGCCCCGGCCGGGCCCGCCGCCCCGTCGAGCTGGGGCGCGTACCACAGCCCGTGGACGTCCCGACCCTCACGGCCGGCGCAGGTGAACGGCTCGGCCACCGAGACGTCCGGCGGGGCCAGCGCGGGTGCGGCCGGCACCACCGGCGACGGAGCGAAGGGGCCGGTCGCCGGCCCGCTGTCGCTCGGGAGGGCGGGCGACCGCCAGGGCAGGCCCTCGAGGTACGGCGTCGCCCCCAGCCAGGCCACGCCCGCGCCGTGCGCCACCACGTCGCTCACCGTGACGCACGGCTGGTCGAGGACGCGCATGGCCCCGGTCGCCGGATCGAGCACCACGAGGGCGTCGCGCCCGTCGCGCCGCCGGCGGCAGACCAAGCTGCCGCCCACTCGGGCCATCGTGGACTGCCCGAGCGCCCAGTCGGGACCGTGGTACTCGGCCTCGTCGCCGGTCAACCGGTGCGCACCGGCGTCCGCCGTCCATCGCCACGGTCGCCACCAGCCGCCACGGTCGGAGGCGTACACGAGGCCCTCCCCGTCCCACTGCGGCTGTCCGCAGGCGACGCCGTCCCCGCCGTCGACGCGGCGGGCACCGGTCACCGCCAGCCCGCCGTCCCTCTGGAGGTCCCTCTGGAGGTCGCCCACCCACACCTCGGCGGCGTCCCACGGCATCGCCGGGTGGTCCCAGCACGTCCACGCCAACCGTCGGCCGGCCGCGTCGGGCCGCGGGGCGGCGACGAAGTCGCGCCCGGCACACAGCACCACGCCGGGTCCTGGCCCTTCGGCAGCGTCGCCGGCCGCGGCGCCGTCGCCGGCGCCGGCGGCGGCGTGGGCGCTGGTGTTGGCGCTGGTGTGGGCGGCGGCGGCGTGGACGTGCGCGTCGGCAGGCACGGGGTACGCCACGAGCTCGCGACGCGGCGGCATTCGCCCAGGTCCGGCTCCCGGCGGTGGGTCGAGGTGACGCTCTCGGACGCACAGCACCCACTGCCCGTCGGGCGTCGCCCGAAGGTCGCCGTGCGCCCACCGCTCGCCCCCCGGCGAAGCGGGGCTGAGGTCGACCGCCTGGCCCCGCACCAGCAGCCGCACCGCCTGGCCCGCGTCCTCCACCCACGCCACCGCGCCCGGGAGATGGGGCACGAGGCATACGGCGCCCCCGCCGTACTCGTGCACGCGCGACCGGACGCTGGTGCCGGGCGGCGTGACGTCCTGCGGCAGGCCGGTGCCGGGGGCTGCCGCCTCCGCCTCGCCCGGTGCGCCATCGGTGCGCGCCACCACGACCACCTGCCGACCGCCTTCCTCGGGCCGGCGCTCGACCCAGTACAGAGCGGCACCGTCCGCCAAGAGCGAGGACCGCGAACGGCGCCCGGCGGCCACGGCCGCCGCATCCAGTGGCGACGGCCACCGGCCCCAGGGGGCGACCGTCGGCGGGATCGGCGTGGGCACGGCCGGCCAACGTACCCTGTCGCGCCGCCGGACCCGGGGACACCGCGGCCCGGTGCGACGGACCGAGGTGTCGGCCCGGTGCGACGGACCAAGGTGACGGGCCGGTACGACGGCCCGAGGTGACGGCCCGAGGTGACGGCCCGGTGCGGAGCCCCGGCGGCCCCCTACAGTGGCCGTCATGCCCGTCCACGCCTTCCTCGTCACCCGCAACGACGACCACGTGGCGACTGCCGTCACGGACCTCGACGACGACGACCTCCCGCCCGGCGAGGTGCTCGTCGACGTCGAGTGGTCGGCCGTCAACTACAAGGACGGCATGGTGACGGTTCCCGGCAACCGGGTGGCGCGCCAGAGCCCGCTCGTGCCCGGTGTCGACCTCGCGGGCACCGTGGTGGCCAGCGACGACCCGGAGATCACCCCGGGGGCCCCCGTCCTCGTCCACGGCTACGACCTCGGCGTGGCGCGCCACGGGGGCTTCGCCACCCGGGCGCGCGTGCCCGCCGGGTGGATCGTGCCGCTGCCCGCCGGGCTCGACCCTCGACACGCCATGACGATCGGCACGGCGGGGTTCACCGCCGTCCTGTCGCTGCGGCGCCTCCAGGCGGTCGGGACCGTGCCCGACGGTGGACCGGTCCTCGTGACGGGAGCGTCCGGCGGCGTGGGCAGCATGGCGGTCGCCGTCCTGGCCCGGCACGGGTACGAGGTGGTCGCCAGCACCGGCAAGGTCGACGAGCACGACTACCTTCGACACCTGGGCGCCGCCGAGGTCGTCGACCGGGACGTCGTGGGCGGCGACGAGCAGCGCGTCCTCGGACAGGAACGGTGGGCGGCGGCGGTCGACTGCGTGGGGGGAGCGACCCTCGCCGGGATCCTGCGAACGTTGCGCTACGGCGGGGCGGTCGCGGCCAGCGGGTTGACCGCCGGCACCGAGCTCGCCACGACGGTCTACCCCTTCATCATCCGGGGGGTCGCGCTGCTCGGCGTCGACTCCGTGAACGTCCCGCTCGCCGAGCGCCGGGCCGTCTGGGCGTCGATCACCGACGACCTACCGGCCGAGGTCGTCGACCCCATGGTCGAGCGAGAGATCGGCCTCGACGGCCTCGACGCGGCGCTCGCCGACGTCCTCGCCGGGCGAGTCCGCGGCCGGGTGCTCGTCCGTCCAGGCGCCTGACGCCCAGCCGGCGCAGGTCAGCCCGAGTAGACGGGCGACACGTGCAGCGTCCCGTTGCTGCACGGCGAGATCGCGAGCGCCATCACGAGGTAGCCGTAGTCGTTGGGCGGGGTGACCTCCGCCTTCGCCGACGTGGGGCACGACGTCTCGTTGCCCACCGGGACGTCCTCGTAGGCGACGCTGAACGCGCCCGTCGTCTGGGGAGCGAGGGTCACGAGCGACGGCGGCTCGTTCGCGGCGGCCTGGAGGAACTGGAACCCGCCGCGCACCACCGTGGTGGGGATGGGGGCACCCTGGCCGTCCAGGAGCTGCATGCCGGGGTAGCCGTTCAGCCCGCAGGTCGTCGACGACGTGTTGGTCAACGACAGGACGAACGTCTGGGTGCCGGCCGCCCCTGTGGCCTGGCCGGTCGACGCAGAGAGCTGCCCCGGCTGGCACGTGGCGAGGCCGGAGGTCCCGCCGGACGTGGTCGAGGTCGTGGTGGTCGAGGCCCCCGCCGTCGTCGTCGTGGTGGTCGCCGGTTGCGACGTGGTGGTCGTCGTGACGGCGTGGCGCGTCGCCGTGGTGGTCGTCGACTTGTTCGCCGACGAGCTGGGTGAACCGCAGGCCGCCAGCACCAGGGCCCCGCCGCCGGCCAGGAGCAAGGGCGACAGCCGGGACCACCGGCGCCCGGTCGTCGGCCGGGCGCCGCGCATCCCCCGCCTCACGAACCGAAGTCCTCGGGCTTGATCGAGTCGAGGAATTGGCGGAACTGTCCGACCAGCTCGTCGGGGTTGGCCTCGCCGTCCTCCGCTTCGTCGGAGGCGTCGATCGCCAGAAGGATGCCCTCGGCGTCCATCAGGTCATCGGCGACGTAGAGCGGGGTGCCGGTGCGCACGGCGACGGCGACGGCGTCCGAGGGGCGGCTCGAGACGATCGAACGGTCGCCGCCGCGACGGAGTTGCAGCTCCGCGAAGTACGTCGAGGAGCGCAGCTCGGTGATGACCACTCGCTCGACCTCGACGTCGAGGCTGGTCAGCAGGTCGCGAATGAGGTCGTGGGTCATCGGGCGGGGCATCGCCACCCCCTGGAGGGCATAGGCGATGGCCGCCGCCTCGGGCGTGCCGATGAAGATCGGCAGCGTGCGTCCTTCCCCCTCCGTCTCCTGCAACAGGAGGACCGGCGTGTTCGACTGGAGGTCGACGCGAACAGCCCTCAAGCGGACTTCGACCATGGGAGCAATGTAGCGCCGCACGGGGAGGCCGCGTGCGGCGGACGGTCACCTGCCGAGCTGCTTGCGAAGCTCCCGCCGGATGAGCGCCGACCGTAGCCGCTCGCCCAGTGTGGCCAGCTCCTCGGCCACTTCGACGGCCCGTTGGCGCGCCGCCGGGTTGCGCTGCCGCAGGAGCGGGGACACCACCTGCTCGACCAGACCGAGCTCACGGTCGACGCCCGTCCGGTACATCCGCAGGTGCCGCGGCTCGATGCCGTACTTCGCCAGGTCCGCGGCCAGCCGGGTGACCGTCACGGCCTCCTCGTCGTAGAACGTGGCGCCCGCCACCGTGACGGGCTCGACGAGACCGAAGCCCTCCAGGGCGGCGATCTGGGTCGGTGGCAGCCCCGTGGCGGCGCACAGCTCGTCGAGCGTCAGGCTCCCGGCGTGGGATGCCGGTGCGCCCTCCCCTTCGACAGGCAAGGCCGCAGGCCGGGCACCGTCACCACCGCGAGCAGCCGTCTCGGTCGGTTCCCGGGCCGCGGTGTCGGGCGTGTCGTCGATCGGTCCTCCGTCCGCAGGCTCGCCCACCGCCTCGGGCTCGTGCGCGGCGTGCGCCGGGACCCGCTGGCCGGCCGACACCGGTGGCTGCGCGCTGGCATGGGCGGTCGGTCCCTCCGGCTCGCCGTCGTACGCCGCCGCGCCGCCGTCGCCCAGGGCCGGCCCGTTGGACGCGGCGGCGCCCCCGGTCCCCGCCCCACCCCCTGCAGCCTCCCCCGCCGGCGCCGGACGGTCGACCGCGGGCAACCCGGAGGACGGGGGCCCGGGCGGCGCCGACTCGGTCGCCACCGGACCGCCCCGGCCTTCGCCGGTTGTCGGCCCGGCGATCGCCACCGCGGGGTCCGACGCGGCCTCGGCCGAGCCGTTCGTCAGGTACTCCGCCAGCCGGGTGGCCGTCGGGGCGGCGGCCACCCGAGCCGCCACGGGCGTACGCGCGGCCTCGGGAAGCTCCACCGAGCGATGGTCGCCGCCCGCCACCGGCGTGCCGCGGCGCGCCTCTGTGGGGTCGACCCCAAGGGTCGTGTCGGCGGGGCGCACCGTGTGGTGCGGCACCTCCTCCGGGCGCACCGCGAGGGTGGGCTCGTCCTCCGGTTCCTCCGCGAGGGTGGGTTCGTCCTCCGGTTCCTCCGCGTGGGTGGGCTCGTCCTCGGGGACACCGTTCCCGGCCCGGGCCAGGCGGTCCCGGATGACCTTCAGCGGCAGGAAGTTGTCCCGCTGCTGGCGCAGCACCCACCGGAGGCGCTCGACGTCGGCGTCGTAGAACTTGCGGTACCCCGACGGCGACCGCTCGGGGTTGATGAGGCGCTGGCTCTCGAGGAAGCGGATCTTCGAGATGGTGACGTCCGGGAACTCCTCGCGCAGGAGGGTCAGCACGTCGCCGATGGAGAGGTAGGTGCGGGCGGTCACCGCCAGCCTCCGGCCGCGGTCCGTACGAGGGCCACGGCCACCCAGTGCCAGTTCCCCCGCGCTGCCATGTCCCTCCCCGTCGCGGTCACTCGTCCCCCGCTACGAGGAACACCAGCTTGAACTTGCCGATCTGCACCTCGTCGCCGGGAGACAGTACCCGCTCTTCGATCCGCTCGCGATTGACGTACGTGCCGTTGAGCGAACCCAGGTCTCGCACGACCACCTTGCCGTCGTCCTCCTTGCGGAACTCGGCGTGCCGGCGGGAGACCGTGATGTCGTCGAGGAAGATGTCGCTCTCGGGGTGGCGGCCGGTGCTCGTCACCGGCGCCTCGAGCAGGTAGCGCGTGCCGACATTGGGCCCGCGCCGCACGACCAGCGCGCCGGTGCCGTGCGGCACTTCGACGAGGGTGACGGTCGTCTCCTCGTCGACCAGCTCCCCGTGGACGTCCACCGGCTGGAGGGTCACCGTGGTGTCGGAGTGAGGCTCCTGCGGAAGGGGGCTGCCGCACGACGAGCAGAAGTTCACCCCCTCGGGGTTGCGGTGCCCACAGTTGTGGCAGTACACGCCCCCCACGGTAGTCGCGCGCCGGCCCGCCGTTCCCGGGCGACCGGCGCTTCAACTCTCGGTCAGCGCACGGTAGGCCGCGGCGTCGAGGAGCCCGCCCAGCACGGAGGTGTCGGCCACCTCCAGCTCGCACAGCCACCCGTCCCCGTAGGGGTCGCGGTTGAGCTTCTCGGGGGCGTCCGCCACGCCGCCGTTCACTGCGACCACCGTCCCCGCAACGGGGGCGTACACCTCGGAGACCGACTTCGTCGACTCCACCTCTCCCAGCACGTCACCGGCCTGGACGGCCTTGCCGACCGCTGGCAGGTCGACGAACACCACGTCCCCCAAGGCGTCCTGGGCATAGTCGGTGATGCCGACCCGCACCCGGCTGCCGTCCGCCAGTGCCCATTCGTGGTCGGACGAGTAGCGGCGGTCGTCGGGGGTCTCCATGGCCGGCGACCCTACACCCGCGTCAGCCGCCCGATCGGAGGAGCTGGCGGAGGCGGACGGCGTACTGCTGGGCCCGGGCCCGGGCCCGGGCATCGCTCGCCCCCTCGGCCCACACGTGGGTGACCGGCTCGTCGGGGTCGGGGAGCACGAGCGCCCACCCGTCCTCCTCGGGCACCTTGACGCCGTCGACGAGGACGAGCTCCCGCCCGTCGAGCTGCTCGACCAGGGTCCGCATCACCATGCCCTTCTGCTCCCAGGGCGTCATCACCGCCTCGTGCGCGACGTGCACGGCGGGGAGCGCGTGCACGAGCTTCGACAGCGGCTGCTCGGTGGCCGAGAGCATCGCCACGAGCTCGACCAGCGTGGCGGCCGCGTCGAACGCCGGCAGGAACTCGGGCCACAGGAAACCCCCGGCACCGTTGCCGGCGAAGACGAGGTCGTCCTGCGCCGCCACCGCCATGAGGTCGGCCGCCGACTGCTTGGTGAAGGTGATCGGGGCGCCCCCTTCGGCGCAGATGGCTTCCGCGTGCCGGCTGACGCCGACCGGCAGGGCGACCCGCCCACCCGGCCGCGTCGCGACGACGAGCCGCAGCATGGCCAGCAGGGCTTGGTCGTCGGTCAAGGCGACTCCCTCGTCGTCGATCACGACCAGCCCCTCGCCGTCGGCGTCGATGACCGCTCCCAGCTGCGCGCCCGACGCGCGCACCAGCTCGGCGACCCTCCGTGCGTGGGCGTCACGGTCGACCGACATCATCCCCCGCGTGTTGGCGTAGGGGTTGACCGCGAGGATGTCGGCGTCGATCTTCGAGAGGAGGTTCGGCATCACGAAGCTCGCCGAGCCGTAGGAGAGGTCGAGGACGAGCTTCATGCCGGCGCTGCGCACCGACGACAGGTCGACGGCACCCACCAGGTCGGCGGTGTACTGCTCGACGTCCCGAGCCGGGAAGTCGATGTCGCCGATCTCGCCCGCCAGGACGCGGCGGAAGTCCTCTCGGTGGTAGAGGCGCTCGACGCCGCGCTGCCCCGGCTCGGCGAGGTCGAGGCCCTCCCGGTCGAAGTACCGGATGACGACGGACTGGGGGTCCTCCGGCGCCAGGCGGACGGTGACCCCGCCACGGTTCCCCGAGCTGCGGATGTGGTGACGGGTGACCGGGATGGTGGCCACCTCGAGGTCCTCCACATTGACCCCGGCGGCATTGCAGCCGATCATGACGGCCCGCTTGAGGACCCGGGCGGCCCGGCTGGTGTCCCGCGAGGCGGTGATGGTGGTGCCCTTCTCGAGGGTCGACGCCCACGCCATCGACAGCCGGACGGCGAGCTCGGGGCTCACGTCGACGTTGGCGATGCCGCGCACACCGTCCCGGCCGAAGAGCGTCCGAGCGCCACGCGACTCCCACACGATCGACGAATTCACGACAGCGCTCGCCTCGACGGTCTTGAAGGGATAGACCTTCACCCCCGAACGCACCTCGGCATGGGCGCCGACCAAGCACCCCTCACCGAGGACCGATCCGGGTTCGCAGCGGGCCCCCTGCCGCAGGTCGCAGGACCGCCCGATGACGGCTCCGGCGAGGCGGACCCCGGTACCGAAATAGGCGTTGTCGTGGACCACCGAGCGTCGCACCTCGGCACCCTCGGACACCCGGACGTTGGACCCGAGCGTCGTGTACTCCCCGAGCACGGCCCCGGGGCCGACCGAGCAGTTGTCGCCGATCACGGCCGGACCTTCGACGGTCGCCGTCGGGTCGATCGTCGAGCCCTTGCCCAGCCAGACCCCCGGCCGGACCTCGAACCCCTCGATGTCGACCGTCACCTTGCCGTCGAGGATGTCCTGGTGCGCCCGCAGGTAGGCCTCGATGGTGCCGACGTCCTCCCAGTAGCCCTCGGCGACGTAGCCCATGATCGGCCGGCCCGCATCCAGCACGGCCGGGAACACCTCGCCCGAGAAGTCGACGGGACGGCCTTCGGGGATGAAGTCGAAGATCTCCGGCTCGAGGACGTAGATGCCGGTGTTGATCGTGTCGCTGAAGACCTGCCCCCACCCCGGCTTCTCGAGGAAGCGCTCGATGTGGCCCTGCTCGTCGGAGATGACGATGCCGAACTCGAGGGGGTTCTCCACCGCGCACAGGGCCAACGTGGCCAGGGCGCCCTTCTGGCGGTGGAAGTCGATCACCGCCGTGAGGTCGATGTCGGTCAGCACGTCCCCCGAGATCACGACGAAGGGCTCGTCGAGCTCGTCACGGGCGTTGAGCACCGAGCCGGCCGTGCCCAGCGGGGTCTCCTCGGTGGCGTACACCATTCGGACACCCAGCTCGGAGCCGTCGCCGAAGTACGTCCGGATGGCGTTCGCCATGAACGCCACCGTCACCACGATGTCGGTCATCCCGTGCTGGCGGAGGAGCCCCACGACGTGCTCCATCATCGGCCGGTTGGCCATCGGCAACATGGGCTTGGGCTGGTTCGACGTGAGCGGGCGCAACCTCGTGCCCTCGCCCCCCGCCATGATCACTGCCTTCATCCGCCGATCTCCCCCGTGTGCCGCATCGTCCCCCTTCCGCGCGAGCGGTCGCCCGCGGCGTCGTGACGTGGTGCCACGGGCACTTGCCCCGAGCGGCCCGTGCTCCCCGGCCCGTCGGTGCCGTCCCACTCCTCCGAGCGGGCGGCGGCCCGGTCGCGCCGCCCTTCGGCGAGGGCACGTCGAGCGGGCCAGAGGTACGCCACGGCGGCCGCCCAGGCAAGGGCCAGGCCCAGCCCGCCCGCCACCCAGGCGAACTCGTGGAACGGCACCTGCCACGACGCCGTGCCGTGGCTGAGCAGGAAGGCGGGGTAGGCCCACATCAGTCCGAAGGCGCCGGCCTTTCCGATCCACAGGACGTCGATCCGCCGCGCCCCCAGCGCAGCCAGGACCAGCACGGTGCCGGACACGAGCACCTCGCGGGCGAGGGTGGCGATCCCGAACCACAGCGGCACGGCGCCGTGCACCATCACAGAGACGACGGCGGTGCCGACGAGGATGCGGTCGGCCGTCGGGTCGAGGACCTTTCCGAGCGTCGAGACCTGGTGGAAGCGACGGGCCACCTGGCCGTCGACCCAGTCGGTGGCCCCCAGGACACCGAGGAGGATGGCCGCCGCCGTCTGCCGGTGCGCCCCGAAGAGCAGCCACACGAAGAGCGGGATGCACAGGAGCCGGACACCCGTCACGGCGTTGGGCACCGTGAGGATCCGACCCAGGTCCTGTGCTCCATCGGTCCCCGCAGCGGGCACCGACGCGCCGGCACGGTCGGGCGAGGCCATGAGGGGAGTCTACGAGGGGTCGTGGTGCCGGCGGCGCTGTGCCAGTCTGGGGTCGTGGCGACCCTCGAACCGTTCCGAGGCTTCCGGTACGACCCCGACGGCCGGGACGGCCTCGATCGGGTGATCGCTCCGCCCTACGACGTCGTGGGACCCGAGGCGCGCGCGCTCCTCGCCGCCCGGAGCCCGTTCAACGCCGTCCACGTGGAGCTCCCCGAGCCGGACGTGGCCACGGGTGCCGACCGCTACGTCGCGGCCGCCGCCAAGCTTCGGGACTGGACGGCGAGCGGGGCGCTGGTGCGCGAGGGCGCCCCCGCCCTGTACCCCTACCGGACGACGACGCCGGACGGACGATCCTCGCTCGGGGTCATCGGCGCGCTCCACATCGGACCCGACGTCCTCCCGCACGAGCAGACCCTTCCCAAGCCCCGCAGCGACCGCCTCGACCTGCAGCGGGCCACGTCGGCCAACCTGTCGCCGATCTGGGCGCTGTCGCTGACGCTCGGGCTCACCGACCGCTTCACCCCCGATGGGCCGCCGGCAGCCGACGTGACGGACGACGACGGCGTGCGCCACCAGCTGTGGGTGGTGACGGACCCGGCCGTACTGGCGGCGGTGCGGGCGGGCGTCGCCCGTTCCCCCCTCGTCATCGCCGACGGCCACCACCGCTACGAGACGGCCGCCAACTACCGGCGGGAGCGCCGTGCGGCCGGCGACGACCGGCCGGGACCCTACGACGCCGTCATGGCCCTCGTCGTCGAGCTCGCCGAGGAGCAGCTCTCCGTCGGCGCCATCCACCGAGTCGTGCACGGCCTCCCGGAGGGAACCGACCTGCGTGGCGCGTTGGCAGAGCACTTCGACCTTGTGCCGGCAGGCCCGCTCGACGAGGCGACGGTCGGCTCCCTCGCCCGGTCGGGCAACGGGGCGCTGCTCACTCCCGAGGGTGCGTGGCGGCTCGACCGCAAGGGCACCGAGCCCGCCGAGCTGGACGCCGCCCTGGTCGACCGGTCCCTCGAGGGCGCGGGGGCGGCCGAGTGCAGCTACGAGGGCAGCTGGCCCGCGGTGGTGACCGCCCTCGAGCGCGGGGACGCCGACGCTGCGGTCCTGCTGCGTCCGGTGACGGTCTCCCAGATCGCCGAGTGGGCGGCCGCCGGGCGCCGGATGCCGCCCAAGACCACGTATTTCACGCCGAAGCCCCGTTCCGGCCTGCTCTACCGGCTCCTCGACGGCAGCTGAGCACCGGCCGGCGGCCGGCGGCCGGCGGGGGGTGCCGGGCACATCGGCCCGGCTGGCGCCGCACCCCGTCGCCGCGCCCGGGGCGGGGCTCAGGTCAGTCGACGGTCCACGTGGAGCCCGAGCGAAGCAAGGCCTTCAGGTCCCCCTGACCCCGGCGCTCCTGGGCGCTGGCCACCTGCTGGTCCATCTGGTCGCCGTACTCGGGGCGGTCCACGGCTCGGAACACCCCGATGGGCGTCGGTTCGATGGGGCCGCGCGACAGGTGGGACAGGGCGAACGCCAGGCCGGGGTCGGCGCGGGCCTCGTCGTGGACGAGCAAGGCTTCCTCGCCGACGTCGGCCACGTCGACGACCTCGAGACGGCCGTCGGAACGCTGCACGACGCCCTTCTCCTCCTCGGCGCCGAAACGGATGGGCTGGCCGTGGACGAGCGGGATGAGCATGTCGGCCCGGACGTCCCGCCCGGTGATCTTCTCGAACGCGCCGTCGTTGAAGACGTTGCAGTTCTGGTACACCTCCACGAACGCCGCCCCGCGGTGCTCGTGCGCCCGGCGGAAGGTCTCCTGCATGTGCGCGCGGTCCATGTCATGGGTGCGGGCGACGAAGGTGGCCCCGGCGCCCAGAGCCAGGCTCACCGGGTTGAAGGGGTTGTCGAGCGAGCCGAACGGCGTCGACTTGGTGACCTTGGCGATCTCCGAGGTCGGCGAGTACTGCCCCTTGGTGAGGCCGTAGATCTGGTTGTTGAACATGAGGATGTTCAGCCGCACGTTGCGGCGCAACGCGTGGATCAGGTGGTTGCCGCCGATCGACAGGGCGTCCCCGTCGCCGGTCACCAACCACACGTCGAGATCGGGCCGGGTGGTGGCGAGCCCGGTGGCGATCGCTGGGGCACGTCCGTGGATCGAGTGCATCCCGTACGTGCTCATGTAGTACGGGAAGCGTGCGGCGCAGCCGATGCCCGAGAGGAACACCGTGCTCTCCCGGCGGACTCCCAGGTCGGGCAGCAGCATCTGGACGGCCGCGAGGATCGAGTAGTCGCCACATCCCGGGCACCAGCGGACCTCCTGATCGCTGGTCCAGTCCTTGCGGGTCGTGGCGGGGACGGCGGTGATGGTCATCGTGGTCCTCCGAGCAGGGTGAGGATGGCGGACTCGACCTCGGCCGCACGGAACGGGACGCCCTGGACCTTGGTCAACGACTGGGCGTCGATGAGGAATTCCGCTCGCACGAGCCGGGACAGCTGGCCGAGGTTCATCTCCGGGACGAGGACGGTGCGGTAGCGGTGCAGCACCTCGCCGAGGTTCGGCGGAAAGGGGTTGAGGTGGACCAGCTGTGCGTGCGCCACCCGGAGGCCGCGGGCACGCACGCGCCGGACGCCGGCCACGATGGCGCCGAAGGTGGACCCCCAACCCAGCACGAGGACTTCGGCGTCCCCGGTCTCGTCGTCGACCTCGAGGGGCGCGATCCGCCGGGCGATCCCGTCGATCTTGGCTGCCCGGAGCCGCACCATCCGCTCGTGGTTCATCGGGTCGTAGGCGACGTTGCCCGAGCCGTCAGCCTTCTCCAGGCCGCCGATGCGGTGCTCGAGACCCGGGATGCCGGGCGGCGCCCACGGCCGCGCCAGGGTCTCCTCGTCCCGCACGTAGGGCCAGAACGCCGTCGAGCCGTCGTCGTTCACGTGGTTGGGAGCCGTGGCGAACTTGGGGTCGATGCGCTCGAGCGCGTCCACGTCGGGCAGCCGCCACGGCTCGGCGCCGTTGGCCAGGTACCCGTCCGAGAGCAGGATCACCGGCGTCCGGTACTCGATGGCCAGGCGGGTCGCCTCGATCGCGGCCTCGAAACAGTGGGCAGGCGTCTTCGCCGCCACGATCGGCAAGGGCGCTTCGCCGTGCCGGCCGTACATGGCGTGCAAGAGGTCGGCCTGCTCCGTCTTCGTAGGGAGGCCGGTGGAAGGACCGCCCCGCTGGATGTCGACGATGACGAGCGGCAGCTCGAGATTGATGGCGAGCCCGATGGTCTCGGACTTGAGGTCGAGGCCGGGACCACTCGTCGTGGTGACGCCGAGCGCGCCGCCGAAGGCCGCGCCGAGCGCCGAGCCGACGCCGGCGATCTCGTCCTCGGCCTGGAAGGTCCGGACGCCGAACTCCTTGCGGCGTGACAGCTCGTGGAGGATGTCCGATGCCGGGGTGATCGGGTAGCTCCCGAGGAAGAGCGGGAGCCCTGCCAACTGGGCGGCTGCGATGAGGCCCCAGGCGAGCGCTTTGTTGCCGGTGATCTGCGTGTACTCGCCTACTTCGAAGGTCGCCGGACGGACCTCGTAGTGGGACTCGAACAGCTCCGCGGTCTCACCGAAGTCGAAGCCGGCGCGGAAGGCCCGCGTGTTGGCCTCGGCGACCTGGGGCCGGTCAGCGAACCGCTTGCCGATCCACTCGAGCGTGGGGTCGACGGGTCGGGTGAACAGCCAACTGACGAGCCCGAGGGCGAAGAAGTTCTTCGATCGCTCAGCGTCGCGAGGCTTGACGCCGGCGTCCTTGCAAACCTCCTGGGTGATGGAGGTCATGGGCACCTCGTAGACCTTGTAGGCGCTCAAGCTCTCGTCGGCGAGGGGGTCGGTGTCGTAGCCCGCCTTCTTCAGGCTCCGCTCGTCGAAGGCGTCCACGTTGACCAGGACGATGGCGCCCTTGGGGAGCATGCCGATGTTGGCGCGCAGCGCCGCCGGGTTCATCGCCACGAGCACGTTGGGCGCGTCCCCGGGCGTCAGGATGTCGTGGTCCGAGATGTGGACCTGGAAGGCCGAGACGCCGGCCAGCGTCCCGGCCGGCGCCCGGATCTCCGCTGGGTAGTCGGGGAAGGTCGACAGGTCGTTGCCGAGAAGAGCGCTCGACTCGGTGAAGCGGTCCCCCGTGAGCTGCATCCCGTCACCGGAGTCCCCTGCGAAGCGAATCACCACCCGGTCCATCTGCTCGGCCGGATGCCCGCCTTCGGTTGCCACTCCGTTCGCCATGTCGATCGGTCCTCGTTGCTCGGACCCGCCCCCCCTCGCCATCGTCCGAGCCGGCCAGGACCCGGGAGGGCAGTCTGCCTCGGCAGGCGCCCGACGACCGCACGCGCCGGAGGGCGGGCGGAAAGTGTGTTCCGCGTAGGAGCATAGTTCCG
>DAHUZJ010000104.1 GCA_027306585.1 Acidimicrobiaceae bacterium
GATGGGGGTGTCGTCGCCGGGGAACTCGTACTCGTTCAGGAGCTCGCGGACCTCGAGCTCGACCAGGTCCAAGAGCTCCTCGTCGTCCACCATGTCGGCCTTGTTCAAGGCCACCACGATGTAGGGGACCCCGACCTGACGGGCCAAGAGGACGTGCTCGCGGGTCTGGGGCATGGGGCCGTCGGCAGCCGACACCACCAGGATGGCGCCGTCGACCTGGGCGGCGCCGGTGATCATGTTCTTGATGTAGTCGGCATGACCTGGCATGTCCACGTGGGCGTAGTGACGGTTGGCCGTCTCGTACTCCACGTGGGCGATGGAGATGGTGATCCCGCGCTGCTTCTCTTCAGGAGCCTTGTCGATCTGGTCGAAGGGGGTGAAAGAGGTGTTCGGGTTGTTCTCGGACAAGACCTTGGTGATGGCCGCCGTGAGCGTCGTCTTCCCGTGGTCGATGTGCCCCATCGTCCCGACGTTGACATGGGGCATCGAGCGCTCGAACTTCTTCTTGGCCATCTCCTCGAACTACTCCCTGATCTCGGGCGGCGCCCCCTCGGGCCCGCCGCGGCGGTCACCCGCCCTGGTGGTGTTGTCTGTCCCGCTCCCACCGGGCACACCCGGCGGGACCCTGCTGCGGCGAGGCGCTCGCTACTCGCCCCGTGCCCGGGCGATGATCTCCTTGGCGATCGAGTCGGGCACTTCGTTGTAGGCGTGGAACTGCATCGTGTACGTGGCGCGACCCTGCGTGCGCGAGCGCAGATCGGTAGCGTAGCCGAACATGTCGGCCAGCGGTACCTGTGCCCGGACGACGTGGCTGTTCCCTCGCTGCTCCATGCCCTCGACCCGGCCCCTGCGGGAGGAGAGGTCGCCGATCACGTCCCCCATGTAGTCCTCGGGGGTGACCACCTCGACGGCCATGACCGGCTCGAGCAGGACCGGGTTGGCCATCCGGGCGGCTTTCTTGACCGCCATCGAGCCGGCGATCTTGAACGCCATCTCGGACGAATCGACGTCGTGGTACGAGCCAAAGGTCAGGGTCACCCGGACGTCCACCGTCGGGTAGCCGGCGAGCACGCCGGAGGTCAGCGCCTCCTGGATGCCGGCGTCGACCGCCGGGATGTACTCCTTGGGGATGACCCCGCCGCTGATCTTGTCGATGAACTCGTAGCCGCCCCCGGGGCCGGTCGGCTCCAGGTCGATGACCACGTGGCCGTACTGGCCGCGACCGCCGGTCTGCCGGACGTAGCGCTCCTCGACCTTCTCCACCGTCTTGCGGATGGTCTCCCGGTAGGCGACCTGGGGCTTGCCGACGTTGGCGTCGACGTTGAACTCCCGGAGCATGCGATCGACCAGCACCTCGAGGTGCAGCTCGCCCATGCCAGAGATGACGGTCTGCCCCGTCTCCTCGTCGGTGCGGACCCGGAAGGTGGGGTCCTCCTCCGAGAGGGCGTAGAGGGCCCTGCCCAGCTTGTCCTGGTCGGCCTTGGTCTTCGGCTCGACGGCCACGTGGATGACCGGCTCGGGGAACTCGAGCGCCTCGAGGACCACCGGGTCACCCGGGTCCGACAGGGTGTCCCCGGTAGTCGTCTGCTTGAGGCCCACCGCGGCGACGATGTCGCCGGCGAAGATGGCGTCTTTGTCCTCGCGGTGGTTGGCGTGCATCTGGAGGAGCCGGCCGATGCGCTCCTTGCGGTCCTTGGTCGTGTTGGTGACCGTCGCCCCCTTGCGCAGGCTGCCCGAGTAGACGCGCAGGTAGGTCAGCTTCCCCACGAACGGATCGGTCATGATCTTGAAGGCGAGCGCCGAGAACGGGGCGTCGTCGTCCGCCTTGCGCTCCACGAGGTCCTCGGGCTTGCCCGGCCGGGTGCCCTCGGTCGGGGGCAGGTCCAGCGGGCTGGGCAGGAAGTCCACGACGGCGTCGAGCATGGGCTGGACGCCCTTGTTCTTGAACGCCGATCCGCAAAGGACCGGGACCACCTCGTTGGCCAGCGTCCCGGTGCGGAGCGCCCGGCGCAGGTCCTCGCCGGTGATCTCCTCGTCGGCCAGGTACTTCTCCATGATGGTGTCGTCGTAGTTCGAAAGGACGTCGATCAGCTGGTGGCGGGCGTCCTCGGCCTCGGCGGCGAGGTCGGCGGGGACGTCGACGACGTCCCACTTCTCGCCCATGCCCTCCTCCCACACGAGGGCCTTCATGCCGAGCAGGTCCACCACGCCGCGGAACGCGGCTTCCGCCCCGATGGGCAGCTGTACCACGGCCGGGGTGGCCTCGAGGCGGTCGCGGATCATCTCGACGGTGCGGGCGAAGTCGGCCCCCACCCGGTCCATCTTGTTGACGAAGCAGATGCGGGGGACGCGGTACTTGTTCGCCTGGCGCCACACCGTCTCGGTCTGGGGCTCGACGCCGGCCACGGCGTCGAACACGGCGACGGCGCCGTCGAGGACGCGCAACGACCGCTCCACCTCGACGGTGAAGTCGACGTGGCCCGGGGTGTCGATGATGTTGATCCAGTTGTCCCGCCAGCGGCAGGTCGTGGCGGCGGACGTGATCGTGATGCCGCGCTCTTGCTCCTGGACCATCCAGTCCATCGTGGCGGCGCCCTCGTGCACCTCACCGATCTTGTAGTTCCGGCCGGTGTAGTAGAGGATCCGCTCGGTGGTGGTGGTCTTGCCCGCGTCGATGTGGGCCATGATCCCGATGTTGCGGGTCTTGGCCAGCGGAAATTCGCGGGTAGGCAGGGGTTCAGCCATGGTGCTCCACTTCGGGAAAACGGAGGGCGACTACCAGCGGTAGTGCGCGAAGGCCTTGTTCGATTCGGCCATCTTGTGGAGGTCCTCACGCCGCTTCACGGCTGCACCGACGCTGTTCGAGGCGTCGAGGATCTCGTTCGCCAGCCGCTCGGCCATCGTCTTCTCGCGGCGCTGCCGCGAGTAGCCGACGAGCCAGCGGATGGCCAGCGTGGTGGCCCGACGGGGACGCACCTCGACGGGGACCTGGTAGGTGGCACCGCCCACGCGGCGGCTGCGGACCTCGAGCTCGGGCCGCGTGTTCTCCACCGCACGCTTCAGGACCGTCACCGGCTCGGCGCCGGACCGCTCCTGCACGAGGGTCAGCGCGCCGTAGACGACCCGCTCTGCCAGCGTCCGCTTGCCCCGGGTGAGGACCTTGTTGACCACCTGGGTCACCAGGACCGACCGGTACACCGGGTCGGGCTGGAGCTCTCGGCGTGGGGCGGGGCCGTTGCGAGGCATCTCAGGACTCCTTCTTGGCGCCGTAGCGGCTGCGGGCCTGGCTGCGCTCCCGGACGCCCGAGGTGTCCAGGGCGCCGCGGATGACCTTGTACCGGACGCCCGGGAGGTCCTTCACGCGGCCGCCACGCACGAGGACGATCGAGTGCTCCTGGAGGTTGTGGCCCACACCGGGGATGTAGGCCGTCACCTCGACCCCGCTCGTCAGCCGCACGCGGGCCACCTTGCGGAGGGCAGAGTTCGGCTTCTTCGGGGTGGTGGTGTACACGCGCGTGCACACCCCGCGCCGCTGGGGCGCGCCCTTCAGGGCCGGCGTCTTGGTCTTCGATTCCTTGGCCTGCCGTCCCTTCCGGACGAGCTGGGCGATCGTGGGCACGCGCTTCCTCTGGGCTCGGAGATGGTGGGTCGGCTGCCGGTACCCCCGAGCGAACGGGCGCGGCACCGCGCAGCTACGCAATGCTACGGCACGACCCCTGCCCGGGCAAACGCCCGTCGTACCCGTGCCGCAACGCTGCGACCCACAGTGTACGGGATCAGGCCCCGGCCTCCGCCGCGCCGTCCTGGGCGGTGCCGTCGCCCTCGGCGGCAGCGCCGCCGTCCTGGGCAGCGCCGTGACCGTCGGCGCCGGCCCCGTTGGCCGCCAGCCAGCTGGCGTCCACCGATCGGTACGGATCGTCGGGCAGTGCGTCGCCCCCGACGTCCCGCAGCCACGCCGCGAGATCTTCGGTGTCGCGGTCCCCGCCGGCGCCGACCGCCCAGAAGGGCGTTGCCTCAGCCTCGGGCATCTCGAGCCGGATCGTCCGGTAGTGCTCCATGCCAGAGCCCGCCGGGATCAGCTTGCCGATGATGATGTTCTCCTTGAGGCCGAAGAGCTGGTCCGAGCGGCCCTCGATGGCCGCCTCGGTCAGCACCCGGGTGGTCTCCTGGAAGGAGGCTGCCGACAGCCAGCTGTCGGTGGCGAGCGACGCCTTGGTGATGCCCATCAGCTCCGGGCGTCCTTCGGCCGGGCGCTTGCCCTCCTCCACCAGGTTGCGGTTGACCTCGGCGTACTGCCGCGAGTCCACCCGCTCGCCGGGAAGGAACGGTGCGTCGCCCGGGTCGGCCACCAAGACCCGCCGGAGCATCTGGCGCACGATCAGCTCGATGTGCTTGTCGTGGATGGACACGCCCTGGTCCCGGTAGACCTTCTGGACCTCCTCCACCAGGTACTGCTGGGTCTCCCGGATGCCCCGGACGTCCAGCAGCTCCTTGGGGTCCTTGGGCCCCTCGACGAGGGCGTCGCCCGCCGTGACCTCCTGGCCGTCGGCCACCTCGAGGTGAGCCCGGGGGGCCACCAAGGCCGACTCCTCGGTCCCGTCGTCGGCCACCACGGTGATCCGCCGGCCGCCCTCCTCGTCCTCGACGCGGACGACGCCCGAGTGCCGGGCGAGGACCGCCGCCCCCTTGGGCGTGCGGGCCTCGAACAGCTCGACCACCCGGGGGAGGCCGTGGGTGATGTCCTCGCCGACGATGCCGCCGGTGTGGAACGTCCGCATCGTGAGCTGGGTGCCGGGCTCACCGATGGACTGGGCGGCGATCACGCCGACCGCCTCGCCGAGCTCGATCATCCGCCCGGTGGCCAGGGACTGGCCGTAACAGGCGGCGCACACCCCGTGGACAGCCTCGCAGGTGAGGACCGACCGCGCCCGGACCCGGGTGATCTCGGGGTCGTCGCGCAGCTGGGCCACCACCTCGTCGGTGAGGAGCGTCCCCACGGGCAGCTCGGTGCCGTCGGCCAGGCGCACCGCCTCCGTGAGGAGGCGGCCGTAGGCGCGGGTCTCCAGGTAGGAGCGGCGGCCCGGGCTGTCGGGGATCACGTCCTCCACCCAGACGCCCCGGGTGGTGCCGCAGTCCTCCTCCCGGATGATGAGCTCCTGCGCCACGTCCACGAGCCGGCGGGTCAGGTACCCCGAGTCGGCCGTCCGCAGGGCGGTGTCGGCCAAGCCCTTGCGGGCGCCGTGGGTCGAGATGAAGTACTCGAGGACCGAGAGCCCCTCCCGGAAGGAGGACTTGATCGGCCGGGGGATCATCTCACCACGGGGGTTGGACACGAGGCCCTTCATGCCGGCGATCTGGCGGATCTGCTGGGCGTTCCCTCGGGCTCCGGAGTCGACCATCATGTCGAGGGGGTTGAAGGCGAGACCCGAGAGGGCCACCTCCATCGCCCGCCCGACCTCGGAGTTGGCCGACGTCCAGATCTCGATCTCCTTCTGGCGCCGCTCGTCGTCGGTGATGATGCCCCGCTTGAACTGCGTCTCCGCCTTCTCCGCCTCCTTCTCGTAGCGGTCGAGGATGATCTGCTTGTCCTGCGGGGTGCGGACATCGTCGATGGAGATGGTGAGCCCGGACTGGGCGGCGTAGCGGAAGCCGAGCGACTTCACGCGGTCGAGGCTCTCCGCCACCACGTGCTTGGGGTAGTCGGCCGCCAGCTGCTCCACGATGGCCCCGATGGGCGTGTTGCGCTTGCCGACGACGTCGTCGACGAACGGGAAGCCCTCGGGGAGCGCCTCGTTGAACAGGACACGGCCCGCGGTCGTCTCGACCGACAGCCGATCGTCCTCCGCCGTGCGACCGGCAGCGAGGAAGCGCTCCTCCAGCGCCGTACCCGGCCGCGGCCGCATGACGACACGGGCGTGCAGCGCCACGTCGCCGGCGTCGAGCGCGGCCTGGACCTCGTAGCTGTGGCGGAAGGCCCGCCCCTCGCCCTTGGCCCCCTCCACGGAGAGGGTGAGGTAGTAGCCGCCGAACACCATGTCCTGGGTGGGCACCGTAATGGGGCGCCCGGTGGCCGGGGACAGGATGTTGTTGGCGGACAGCATCAGCACCCGCGCCTCGGCCTGGGCCTCCGCCGACAGCGGCAGGTGCACGGCCATCTGGTCGCCGTCGAAGTCGGCGTTGAAGGCGGTGCACACGAGCGGGTGGATCTGGATGGCCTTGCCCTCCACGAGGACCGGCTCGAAGGCCTGGATACCCAGGCGGTGCAGGGTCGGTGCCCGGTTGAGCAGCACCGGGTGCTCCCGGATGACGCCCTCGAGCACGTCCCACACCTGGGGCCGGCGCCGCTCGACCATGCGCTTGGCCGACTTGATGTTCTGGGCCAGCTCGGTGTCGACCAACCGCTTCATGACGAAGGGCTTGAACAGCTCCAGCGCCATCAGCTTGGGAAGACCGCACTGGTGCAGCTGCAGGGTCGGCCCGATGACGATGACCGAGCGGCCCGAGTAGTCGACGCGCTTGCCCAGGAGGTTCTGGCGGAACCGTCCCTGCTTGCCCTTGAGCATGTCCGAGAGCGACTTGAGCGGCCGGTTCCCGGGCCCCGTGACCGGCCTGCCTCGGCGGCCGTTGTCGAACAGCGCGTCGACGGCCTCCTGGAGCATGCGCTTCTCGTTGTTGATGATGATCTCGGGCGCGCCGAGGTCGAGCAGCCGCTTGAGGCGGTTGTTCCGGTTGATCACCCGGCGGTAGAGGTCGTTGAGGTCGGAGGTGGCGAAACGGCCGCCGTCCAGCTGGACCATGGGGCGAAGGTCCGGCGGGATGACCGGGACGGCCTCCAGGATCATGGCCCGGGGGTCGTTGACCCGGCGGCCGTGCTCGTCGCGCCGGTTGAAGGCGGTGACGATCTTGAGCCGCTTGATGACCTTCTGACGACGCTGGGCCGACAGGGGACGCCGCCCGTCGGCGGCGTCGATCATCTCCCGGAGCTTGATCTCCTCGGCGTCGAGGTCGATCCGGTCGATCAGGCGCTGGATGGTCTCCGCCCCCATGCCGCCCTCGAAGTAGTCCTCGTAGCGGAGCTGGAGCTCGCGCCACAGCATCTCGTCCTCGATGATCTTGCGGGCGTGGAGGCTCTTCAGCTCGTCGAGGGCGCGCTTGGCCAGCTCGATCTCGTCGTCGGCGCGCTCGCGCAGCGACCCGATCTCCTTCTCGGCTGCCCGCTGCCGAGCCTTCACCTCGGCGTCACGGGCCCCCTGGGACTCGAGCTCGCGCAGCTCCTCCTCCAGGGCCTTGAACCGCCGGTCGATCTCGAGGTCACGGCGCCGCTCGATGTCGGCGACCTCCTCGGCCAGCTCGGCCTCCAGATTGGGCAGGTCCTCGTGACGCTTGTCCTCGTCCACCCAGGTCACGAGATTGGCCGCGAAGTAGATGACCTTCTCGAGCTGCTTCGCCTTGAGCTCCTCCCGGGCCTCGGTGCCCATGAGGAGGTAGGCGAGCCAGCTCCGGGTGCCGCGGAGGTACCAGATGTGCACCACGGGGGCGGCGAGCTCGATGTGGCCCATCCGCTCGCGGCGGACCTTCGACCGGGTGACCTCGACGCCGCAGCGCTCGCAGATGATCCCCTTGAACCGGACGCGCTTGTACTTGCCGCAGTAGCACTCCCAGTCCTTGGTGGGGCCGAAGATCTTCTCGCAGAAGAGCCCGTCCTTCTCCGGGCGCAGCGTCCGGTAGTTGATGGTCTCCGGCTTCTTCACCTCACCGTTCGACCAGGCCCGGATGGCGTCGCCCGTGGCGAGCCCGATCCGCAGCTGGTCGAAGGTGTTCACGTCCAGCGCCATTACGAGAAGCTCCTCTCTGCGGCGCGCCGCTCGTCCTCCTCGTCCGACCCACGCTCGGGCCGGCTGATGTCGATGCCGAGCTCCTCGGCCGTCCGGAAGACGTCCTCATCGAGCTCGTGCATCTCGATCTCGGACCCGTCGAGCGCCAGGACCTCGACGTCCAGGCACAGGGACTGCATCTCCTTGATGAGCACCTTGAAGCTCTCGGGGATCCCCGGTTCGGGGATGTTCTCCCCCTTCACGATCGCCTCGTAGACCTTGACCCGGCCGAGGACGTCGTCGGACTTGATCGTCAGCAGCTCCTGGAGGGCGTAGGCGGCCCCGAACGCCTCGAGGGCCCACACCTCCATCTCTCCGAACCGCTGGCCACCGAACTGGGCTTTTCCACCCAGCGGTTGCTGGGTGATCATCGAGTACGGGCCGGTCGACCGAGCGTGGATCTTGTCGTCCACCAGGTGGGCGAGCTTCAGGATGTACACGTAGCCGACCGAGATCGGGTTGTCGTACGGCTGACCGGTCCGGCCGTTGTACAACGTGGCCTTGCCCGTGGGCTGGATCATCCGGACCTCGTCGTTGGCCGAGTCCGGGTTGAGCCGCTCGAAGATCCGCTGGATCGTCGGGTGCTTGCCCGCTTCCTCCTCCTCGTCCCAGTGGGCGCCGTCGAACGCCGGCGTGGCCACCCAGGTCGCCGGGATGGTGCGGGGCCGGGTCTTGCGCACGGCGTTGTCGCCCCGGGCGCTCGTCCCGGCGCCGTCCTCGACGGCGACGCCGTCCCAGCCGTGGCGGGCGGCGTACCCGAGGTGGGACTCGAGCACCTGGCCGACGTTCATCCGGCTCGGCACGCCGAGCGGGTTGAGGATGATGTCGACCGGGGTGCCGTCCGCCAGGAACGGCATGTCCTCGACGGGCAGGATCTTCGAGATCACGCCCTTGTTGCCGTGGCGTCCGGCGAGCTTGTCGCCCTCGGAGATCTTGCGCTTCTGGGCGACGTACACCCGCACGAGCTGGTTCACGCCGGGCGGCAGCTCGTGGGAGTCCTCCCGGGAGAACACCCGGACGTCGATGACCTTGCCCTCCTCGCCGTGGGGCACCTTGAGGCTCGTGTCACGGACCTCCCGGGCCTTCTCGCCGAAGATGGCCCGAAGCAGGCGCTCCTCGGGGGTCTGCTCGGTCTCGCCCTTCGGGGTGACCTTCCCCACCAGGACGTCGCCCGGGCCCACCTCGGCGCCGATGCGGATGATGCCGCGCTCGTCGAGGTCGGCCAAGATCTCCTCGGAGAGGTTCGGGATGTCCCGGGTGATCTCCTCGGCCCCCAGCTTGGTGTCCCGGGCGTCGACCTCGTGCTCCTCGATGTGGATCGAGGTCAGCACGTCGTCGCGCACGAGGCGCTGGGAGAGGATGATGGCGTCCTCGTAGTTGTAGCCCTCCCAGGGCATGAAGGCCACGAGCAGGTTCTTGCCGAGGGCCAGCTCGCCGTTGTGGGTCGACGGGCCATCGGCCAGCAGGTCACCGGTCAGCACCTTCTGCCCCTCGTCGACGAGGGGCTTCTGGTTGATGCAGGTGTTCTGGTTCGAGCGGCGGAACTTGGCCAGCCGGTAGATCTTGCGGCCGAGGGGCTGCCCCAGACGGTCCTTCTGGCCCGTCTTGTACTCGACCACGATCTGGTCGCCGGTGACCTCGGTGACGTTCCCCTCGCCCTCGGCCACGATCACGTCGCCGGCGTCACGGGCCGCCCGGCCCTCAACGCCGGTCCCGATGTACGGCGCCTCCGGCACCACCAGGGGCACGGCCTGCTTCTGCATGTTGGCGCCCATGAGGGCCCGGTTGGCGTCGTCGTGCTCGACGAAGGGGATGAGGGCCGTCGACACCGACACGATCTGCTTCGGCGACACGTCCATGAGGTCCACCTCGGTCGGTGGCACGAAGTCGATCTCGCTCGTCGTGCCGTACGAGGTGGTGGTGGCCCCCATCCGCACGCCCGTACCTTGGGGGCCGCGTCGCACCAGGACCCGGTCGTTGAGGAATTGGCCGTCGACGCCGACGGGCGCGTTGGCCTGGGCGATGACGTGCTCCTCCTCCTCGTCGGCGGCCAGGTAGACCACCTCGTCGGTGACCCGGCCGGCCACGACCTTGCGGTAGGGCGTCTCGATGAAGCCGTACTCGTTCACCCTGGCGTAGGTGGCGAGGGCGCCGATGAGGCCGATGTTCGGGCCCTCCGGCGTCTCGATCGGGCACATCCGGCCGTAGTGGGAGGAGTGCACGTCCCGGACCTCGAACCCGGCCCGCTCCCGCGACAGGCCCCCCGGGCCCAGCGCCGACAAGCGGCGCTTGTGGGCGAGGCCCGAGAGCGGGTTGTTCTGGTCCATGAACTGGCTGAGCTGGCTGGTGCCGAAGAACTCCTTCACCGCCGCCACGACCGGCCGGATGTTGATCAGGGTCTGGGGCGTGATGGCCTCCACGTCCTGGGTGGTCATCCGTTCGCGGACCACTCGCTCCATCCGGGACAGGCCCACGCGGACCTGGTTCTGGATGAGCTCGCCGACCGATCGGATCCGGCGGTTGGTGAAGTGGTCCTGGTCGTCGATGCGGTAGGTGGAGTCACCGTCCGCCATGTGCAGCGCCAGGTGCAGCATGTAGGTCGACGCCGCCAGGATCTCCGACGTGCTGAGCACGCCCTGGTCGGCCGCCGGACGCTCGAGGTCCAGGCCGAACAGGTCGTTGATGCGCTCGATCTCGGGGCCCAGCTTGCGGTTCAGCTTGTAGCGACCGACCCGGGTGAGGTCGTAGCGCTTCGGATTGAAGAAGGCGTTCTCGAAGTACTGGCGGGCCGCCTCCACCGACAGCGGCTCGCCGGGACGGGCCCGCTTGTAGATCTCGAGGAGGGCCTCCTCCCGGGTGGGGGCCAGGTCCTTCTCCTTCTCCCACTGCCCCTCGAGGAAGTCGAAGTGACGGACGAAGCGCTCGAGGAACGCCTCGTCGCCGTAGCCGAGGGCGCGCAACAGCACGAACAGCGACAGGCGGCGCTTCCGGGCGACCCGGGCACCGGCGGTGACGTCCTTGGACGGCTTGGCCTCGATGTCGAGCTCGATCCACTCGCCGCGGTACGGGTGGATGGTGCCGGTGAAGATGGTCTTCAGGTCCCGCCCGGGCTGGAAGATGACACCGGGCGAACGGACCAGCTGGCTCACCACCACCCGCTCGGTGCCGTTGACGATGAACGTGCCGCGGTCCGTCATCATCGGGAAGTCCCCCATGAAGACGGTCTGCTCCTTGATCTCCCCGGTGCTGGCGTTCAAGAAGCGCGCCCGCACGAACACCGGGGCGGCGAAGGTCATGTCCTTCTCCTTGCACTCCTCCACCGAGAACTTCGGCGGCGGGCGCAGGTCCGGGTCGGTCGGGTCGAACTCCAGCTCCAGGCTCAGCTGGCCGGTGAAGTCCTCGATCGGGCTGATGTCGCTGAAGGCCTCAGCCAGGCCCTTGTCCAGGAACCACTGGAACGAGTCACGCTGGATGGCGATCAGATCGGGCAGCGGGAGCGCCTCGTCGATGTTGGCGAAGGACACCCGTTCGGGGCTGTGGGACCGTGCAGGCAACGGTCTACTCCTCCCAGTTGGCTGGTGGACGGGGGGCGGCGGAGCGAGAACGCCGGATGACAGAGGACCCCTGATGGGTCCGGAGACGTGCCGTGACGCGCGCCATTCAGGAAGCGATGGGGGTGGTCAGGAGGCGTGGCTGCACGGCAACCGTGCATCTTACCCACGGGCGGACGAAGTCACAACCCCTCCGCCGACGGCGCTGCCACGGGAGCCGCGAGAGGCGACGCTCCCGGGGTGACAGGGTAAGCGGCACCCCATCCCCCGTCAAGCACCGGGCCCACCATTCTTCGCACCGCCCGGCACACCGTCGCAGGATGGTCGCGGGCCCTCCCCACATGAGTCGCGCGGCGGCGTCATCGGCCGTCCCGACCATCCGCAGGCGCGCGACGGCCGGGCGGACCGCACCTCCCCGGCCGGGCGAGCGTGGAGCCGGCGGTCCGGGACCGGTCGCGCCCGGACCGCCGCCCCGGCTACTTGAGCTCGACGGTGGCGCCGGCGCCCTCGAGGGCGGCTTTGGCCTTGTCGGCGTCCTCGCGGCTGACCCGCTCGAGCACCGGCTTGGGCGCGCTGTCGACCAGGTCCTTGGCCTCCTTCAGCCCGAGGCTGGTGAGGGACCGGACCTCCTTGATGACCTGGATCTTCTTGTCGCCAGCCGAAGTCAGGACGACATCGAACTCCGTCTGCTCCTCTTCGGCGGCCGCGGCCTCGCCACCGCCGCCCGCCGCCGGCGCGGCGGCCACGGCGACCGGCGCTGCGGCGGTCACGCCGAACCGCTCCTCGAAGGAGCTGAGCAGCTCGCTCAGCTCCAGCACCGAGAGCTCGGCGATGCCGTCGAGGATCTGCTCCTTGGTGAGGGTCCCTGCCATGGTGGTTCCTTTCTCTGAAGTCTCGTGAACTCGATCTGCTGGGCCGACTGCCCGGACCTAGTCGGCGTCCGCCCCAGACGGGGCGTCGCTGGCCTCGCCGTCGGTTGCCGCCGCACCGTCGGTCGCCGCCGCCGGCTCGGCGGCCACTTCCGCCTCCTCGGCCGCAGGGGGCTCCTCGGCCGCAGGGGCCTGAGCGACGGGGGCCTCGGGCGCCGTCTCCGCCGCCTCCTCGGGCTCGGGTGCCTCGGGCTCGGGTGCCTCGGTGCCACCCTCCGGAGCCCCGCCGCGCTGGTCGAGCAGGGCCTTGAGCCCGTACGCCAGGTTGCGGGGCAGCGCCTGGATGAGGCCGGCCAGCTGGACCAGGGGCGCCTGGAGGCCGCCGGCCAGGCGCGCCAACAACACGTCCCGGGACGGCAGGTCAGCCAGCGCCCCAAGCTGGGCGGCCGACAGGACCGACCCGTCGAGCAGGCCGCCCTTCACCACGAGGTGGGTGTTCGCCCGGGAGAAGTCCCGGAGGGCCTTGGCCACCGCGCTCACGTCACCGTGCACGAAGGCGATCCCGGTCGGGCCGACGAGCAGCTCCTCGAGCGGGGCGTGGGCGCTGCCGGCGACCGCCCGGCGCACCAAGGTGTTCTTGAACACCTTGTAGTCGCCGCCCGCGGCTCCCAGGGCCCGCCGGAGCGCCGCCAAGTCGGCGACGGTCAGGCCCCGGTACTCGGTGACGACCGACGCGGCGGCGCCGTCGAGCCGAGCGCGCACCTCGTCGACCACGGCGACCTTTTCGGGCCTCGGGTTGTCCATCGCTCCTCCAGCGTCTCGTACGGCAGGGCCGCGGCGCTCCGGATGCGACGGACCGGGCAACGCGCCCGGTGTGACGTCGCCTCGTCAGGCGGGCCCAATGGGGCCCCTTGGGCACCGAGGTGCACCGGAGGTCTGCGGCGATCAGGTTCGGTACCCGCCGGCGGGCGGGCTGTCGGCGGAATGGTAGCAGGCGGTCAGACGGCCGCCGCCAGCTCCTCCTCGGTCTCGCGGGCACGGGCCGGGTCGACACGGACGCCCGGGCCCATGGTCGACGACAGCGTCACCGCCTTCAGGTACCGGCCCTTGGCGGCGGCCGGCTTGGCCCGGACCAGCTCTTCGACAACGGTGTGGACGTTGGCCGCCAGCTGCTCCTTGGCGAAGGAGACCTTGCCCACCGGCAGGTGGATGTTCCCCACCTTGTCCGTCCGGTACTCGACCCGGCCACCCTTGAACTCGGTCACGGCGCGCCCGACGTCGTTCGTGACGGTGCCGGTCTTGGGGTTGGGCATGAGCCCGCGGGGACCCAGAATGCGGCCGAGCGTCCCCACCTGGCCCATGATGTCCGGCGTGGCGATCGCCACGTCGAAGTCCAAGAAGCCCTCGTCGCGCACCCGCGCGACCAGGTCGTCGGCGCCGACCACGTCGGCACCGGCAGCTCGGGCCTCCGCCGCCTGCTCCCCGGCGGCGAAGGCCGCCACCCGGACCGAACGGCCGGTGCCGGAGGGCAGGGTCAGCGTGCCCCGCACGATCTGGTCGGCCTTGCGCGGGTCGACGCCGAGGCGCACCGCCAGCTCGACGGTCTCGTCGAACTTGGCCGACGCCATGCTCTTCACCAGATCGATCGCGTCGCCGACGCCGTAGAGGGCCTCCCGGTCGAACCGGCCGGAGAACTCTCGGTAGCGCTTGCCGTGCTGGGTCATTTCCGTCCTGTCTTTGTCATCTCGTGGCCCCGTGAGGGGCCGGCAGTGGCCGTCGGCCGGCCGTCGCTCCCCGCCGCCGCTAGCCGGCGACGGCAATCCCCATCGAGCGGGCGGTGCCCGCCACCTGCTTCTTCGCCGCCTCGAGGTCTTCAGTGTTGAGGTCCACCAGCTTCACCCGGGCGATCTCGGCCAGCTGGGCGTCGGTGACGGTCGCCACCTGCTCGCGCCCGGAGCTGGCCGAGCCCTTCTCCAGGCCGGCCGCCTGGCGCAGCAGCACCGGGGTCGGCGGCGTCTTGAGGACGAAGGTGAAGCTGCGGTCCTCGTAGATGGTGATCTCGACGGGGACCACGGTCCCGCGCTGCGACTCGGTGGCGGCGTTGTACTGCTTGCAGAACTCCATGGTCTGCACCCCGTGGGGGCCCAGCGCCGTCCCGACCGGCGGCGCCGGGGTCGCCTGGCCGGCCTGCAGCTGGATCTTCACCACGGCGAGCACACGCTTCCTGGGTGGCACGTCGGTCTCCTCTTCCTGTGTCTAGAGCTTGGCGACCTGGCTGAACTCGAGCTCGACCGGGGTCTCCCGACCGAAGATGTTCACCAGGACCTTGAGCTTGAGCTGGTCCTCGTTGATCTCGGCGATCTGGCCGGAGAAGTCCGCGAAGGGCCCCTCGCGCACCCGGACCGTCTCGTTGAGCTCGTACTCGAGGCGGGGCCGACGCTGCTTGGTGGGCGCCTCCACCCCGTCGGTCTTCACCTGCAGGATGTTCTCGACCTCCCGCCGCGACAGCGGCGTGGGCTTGGTCCCCGGACCGACGAACCCCGTGACGCCCGGCGTGTTGCGGATGGCGCCCCACACATCGTCGTCGAGCTCGGAACGAACCAGCAGGTAGCCCGGGAAGACCTTCTTCTGGACGGTGACCTTCTTGCCGTTCTTGAACTCGACGACGTCCTCCATGGGGATGACGACCTCGTGGACGCGGTCCTCCATGCCCCGGGAGGCGACGACGCTCTTCAGGTTCGAGCTGACCTTGTTCTCGTAGCCGGAGTAGGTGTGGACCACGTACCACCGACCGGGGCGGTCGTACGGGCTCGGGACGTAGACCGGCTCCTCGTCGGCTGTCTCGTCCTCGTCCAGCTCCTCCTCGAACGCCTCGTCGCGGAGGTCGGCGGTGTCGTCGGCCCCGGCGAGGCCGACGGGGTCCGACGCCTCCTCCGTCACGGTCTCGGCCGCCTGTGCCTCACCGGTGAGGTCGGTCTCACCGGCGGGCTCACGGTCGGCATCGGCCGATGTGGCGTCGGCGGATGTGGCGTCGTTGGGGTCGTACGGCTGGTCGAAAGTCACTGGCGCACCGATCGGGTCACTTCTGGAACATGAAGAGGACGGCCTTCCCGAACACGAAGTTCAGGACGAAGATCAAGGCCACCATGAGGACGAGCGTGAAGAGCACCACCATCGAGTAGTTGATCACCTCCGGCCGCGACGGCCATGCCACCTGGCGGAGCTCGTCACGCACCTCGCGCAGGAACGTCATCGGCGTCGTGCGGCGAGTCGACCGGCGCTCGGCGCGTCGCTCGGTCGCCACGGGGCGCGTCGCGACCGGCGCGGACGACCCGTTGGTCTCCGACGCCTCGTGCGCCTCCTGGCGCTGCGTGATGCGCTTTGTCTGGCGGTTCACCTTCGTGCTCCGGTTGTAGCTCTCGTTCGGCGACGGTCCTGCCGATCCATCGCCCTCTGGGCAGGGCAGGAGGGACTCGAACCCCCAACCGCCGGTTTTGGAGACCGGTGCTCTTCCAGTTGAGCTACTGCCCTCTGCGCCCGCGCCGGTCGTCCTTCGGCGGGCGGCCCCCGGAGCCGGCGAACGGCGACGTCACCTGCGACGCAGGGTGCGACGTTACCACCGAGCCGGGACGGTCGGTCAGCGGGTCTCCTTGTGGAGGGTGTGCTTGCGGTCCCAGCGGCAGAACTTCTGCATCTCGATCCGCTCGCGGTCGTTGAGCTTGTTCTTCGTCGTGATGTAGTTCCGCCGCTTGCAGATCTCGCAGGCCAGCGTCACCTGCACACGCTTCTCGTTCTTCGCCACGCCATTCTCCTCGCGTCTTCCGGTCCCTGCTTCAGCCACGCCGTGGCGCGGTCCCGGCACCCGGTCCCGGGGTCCGCCCACGCTCCCGGCGGGCCGGCACCCGGCGCCGGGCCGGTGGTAGCGGCGGCGGGACTCGAACCCGCGACAACACGATTATGAGCCGTGTGCTCTGACCAACTGAGCTACGCCGCCATGGGCGAGCCCCCTGTCGGAATCGAACCGACGACACCAGCCTTACCATGGCTGTGCTCTGCCGACTGAGCTAAGGGGGCACCGCGGCCGTGGGCCGCGTCCAGCCCGCATGATAGCCAACGTCGGCCATGGCCGGCCCACGGGCCTCCCCCCGGCGGGTCGGTACCATCCTCCGGATGCTGCTCCGCCTGGCGACCACCGACGACGGCGAGGCGATCCGCGCCATCTACAACCACGAGGTGACCCACGGGACCAACACGTTCGACCTGGTCCCTCGCACCGCCGGCGAGCAGCGGACGTGGGTGCTGCGCCACCAGGGGGCGCACCCGGCGATCGTGGCGGTGACCGAGGACGCCGCCGGCCGCGGTGGGGAGGACGCCGGTGCCACCGTGCTCGGGTTCGGTCTCCTCGCCCCCTATCGTGACCGGCCCGCATATGCCACGACCGTCGAGGACTCGGTCTACGTGCACCGAGACGCCCGCGGGCGGGGGGTCGGGCGGGCCATCCTGGAGGAGCTGTTGCGGCTGGGCGCGGCACAGGGCTTCCACACCGTGATCGCCCGGATCTCGGGGGCCAACGAGCCGTCGATCCGTCTCCACCAAGCGTGCGGGTTCACGCTGGTCGGCGTGGAGCGCGAGGTTGGTCGCAAGCACCGCCAGTGGCTGGACGTGGTGGAGCTCCAGCGGATGTTGTGACGGCAGCGGTCGGTCCCGCCCGCCCGGCCGCTCCGGCCGGCTGCGTCAGGGGTCCGGCCACCTGCGTCAGGCGCCGGCCGGCTGCGTCAGGGGTCCGGCCACCTACGTCAGGCGCCGGCCGCACCCGCCAAGTCGCTCAGCGCTCCCGACTGGGGCCCTCGCCACTCGCCGCCGTTGGCCCAGCGGCCGATCGGGGCCAACACCACGCCGAGGAGCAGGATCAGGGCGCCGGCGACCATCAACGGGTTGTAGTGGATGAGGTCGTCGAGGAGCGTCCGCCCACCCGGCAAGCCGAGGAAGGGCGAGACGGCGGACAGCGCCACGAGCACGCCCCGGAGACGGCCCGTCGCCACGAAGGCCAGCAGCACCACGCCCCAGGTGAGGTACCAGGGCTGAACAACGGGTCCGAGCACCACGAACATCAAGAAGCTGAGGCCCATGGCCTTGACGGATCCCACCCGGTCGCTCCGAACGAGCAGGCCGACGGAGATCGCTGCCGCCCCCATGAGGCCGAGGGCGCGGGTCACCGAGAGGATGCCGGACGAGGACACCCCCAGGCCGACGACGTGGAGAAGGCCCGCCAACGCCATCCCGATCCCGGTAGCTGGTGCGAGCCAGCTCCGAACGGTGCCCGGCGTGGCCAGGTTGAACACCCAGCCGATGCCCAGCCCGCTCACGACCGAGAAGAAGAGCACGATCGCCAGCGATACCAGCCCCGCCGTGACCAGAGGACGGATCCGCTGGCGCCACGGGATGGCGGTCCCCAGCCAGTCCCACCCGACGTAGACGATGCCGAGCGCCGCCGGCACCTTGATGGCGGTTGCCAGGGCGCACAGGACCACGCCCCACACCGGGTGCCGGAGGCGAGCCGCGGTGATGCCGGCGACGAGGAGCCCCACCATCAGCGCGTCGTTGTGCGCGGCGCCGATGAGGGTGAGGAGCACCAGGGGATTGAGAACGGCGAGGACGTACACCGGACCGTGGTCCCGCCCGAAGGAGCGAGCGAGTGCCGGCGCGCACCAGGCCACCAGCGCGACGCCGAGCACGGAGGACAGGCGGAGGAGCACGACGGTGCCGAGCACCTGGTGGAAGCTGGCGCTGGCGAAGAAGCCATCCATGATCAGGAAGAGCGGGCCGTAGGGGGCAGGGGTGTTGCCCCACAGCGGGTCGACCGGGCTCACATAGGGCCCGGCGCCGAGGGTGTACGGGCCGTAGTGGTACGGGTTGATGTGGTGGCTCATCATCTCGCCCTGGGCGGCGTACGAGAACACGTCCCGACTGAAGATCGGGGCGACGATGAGCATGGGGATGATCCACAGGACGAGGATCCAGCCCAGGTAGCGCACCGGCACCCCGGGCCGGCGGGCCAGGGCCTTCATCAGGCCGTACCAGACCCGCATCAGCAGGACGAGGCCGCCGTACACGGCGACGAGGCCGAAGAGCATGAAGCTCTGCGAGTTGGTGTTGGGCGCCGGCTCGCCAAAGAACCAGGTGCCCGCCATCTCGAGCTTGAACGGTGAGCTCGGGAGCGAGGCCCCCACGGCCACCGCCGTCAGGGCCACGAACCCGAGGAGGGCGGGCCGTCGGAGGAACCGCCAGCTGTCGTCTGCCTCGTCGTCGTCGGGCACCTGCCCGGCCACCGCCCATCCGGGCAGCAGGCGCACCTTGGCCACGTCGAGTGCCAGCGCCACACGGTCGACGACCTCCCCGGCTCGGTCGACCAAAGCGGTCGCGCCGGTGGAGGCGTGCTCGACGGTCGCCTGCCAGCGGGCCGCCCGGCGCGACCAGGCGGGCGTCGGTGCCGCCTGCTGGCGCTCGGCACCGGGACGGCGGTCGGGTACGCCGCCCGGGGAGGGGGTCACGTTGTCGTCCACTGCAACCTCGGTCTCGTTCCTGCTGCTTGCGGGTTGGGGCCGCAGTCGGCGGAGGGGATCCGACGACCGGTACTTCGTACACCGCTGGTAGCTGGCTGGTTCCGTCGTGCGTCAGTCACGGGCAACATCGTCTTGCGCTATGGGCACTACGTGGCACTGCGTCGAAGTGAACCGGTGCACGGGGCGATCCGGCCGGCGCACCGCCCGGAAGGGGCGGGGGCCGGCGGGGTGCCGACAACCGCTTCGTAACGGCAGTGTAACGGGCAGCCAACGCCACGCAAAGCCACCCGTGCTCAGGTTGGCGCGCAACGGCCGCGGATGCGGCCACGCGTCGCGTTTGACGTGGTGGGCCGGGGAGGATTCGAACCCCCGTAGGCTTTCGCCGACAGGTTTACAGCCTGTTTCCTTTGGCCACTCGGACACCGACCCTTGCCGGGGCAGGATACCCCACCGACGACACGGGGCTGCGAGGCGCCGGCGGGCCTCGGTAGGGTTCCAGGCCTGCGGGCGAGGCCGAGCCGGCGCCGACCCGACGGCGAGCCGGCGCCGAACTGACGCTGCACCGACGAGGAGGTCCCATGCCCAGCTTCGACATCGTCTCTCAGGTCGACATGCAGGAGGTTCGGAACGCCGTCGACCAGGCCAACCGTGAGGCCGCAACGCGCTTCGACTTCAAGGGGACCGACTCCTCGATCGAGCTGGGCGACGACGACCTCGTCCTGCACTCCTCCACCGAGGACCGGCTCAAGGCCCTCCACGTGGTCCTCGAGGAGAAGCTGGTCAAGCGCCAGGTGTCGCTCAAGGCGTTCGACCCGGGCAAGGTGGAAGAGGCAGCCAAGGGCACCGCCCGCCAGCGCATCGCCATCAAGGCCGGCATCTCTCAGGACAACGCCAAGAAGCTCAACAAGTTCGTGAAGGACCTCGGCCTCAAAGGCGTGAGCTCCCAGACGCAGGGTGACCAGTTGCGGGTGACCGGGAAGAAGCGGGACGACCTCCAGTCCGTCATCGCCGCCTGCAAGGCCGAGGATTTCGGCATCCCGCTCCAGTTCGAGAACTTCCGAGACTGACCAGGCCGGACCGTCGCCACCCGTCGCCGCCCCGGCCGCTCAGGCGTCGTCGGGGCGCTCAGGCGTCGTCGGGCCGCTCGGACACCCCGGCCGACTCGAACGTCGCCATCTCGGCCAGGACCTTGGCCGATGCCTGGAGGACGGGGAGCGCCAAGCACGCCCCCGAGCCCTCCCCGAGGCGCATGTCGAGGTCGAGCAGCGGCTCGAGCCCGAGGTGCTCCAGCGCGGCCGCCGATCCCGGCTCGGTCGACCGGTGGCCGGCGAACAGGTACCCCGCGCAGTCGGGGACCAACGCGGCCGCCACCAGGGCGGCCGCGTTGGCGATGACCCCGTCGAGAAGGACGGGCACGCCTGCAGCAGCCCCGCCGACCACGTACCCGGCGAGGGCCGCGATCTCCAGGCCCCCGACCTCGGCGAGCACCTCGAGCGGTGGACGGCCGGCGACACGAGCCACCGCCTTCGCCACCACCGCGACCTTGTCCGCCCACGTGAGCTCGTCGATCCCGGTGCCGCGCCCCGTCACCGCCTCCGGGGACCTCCCCGTCAGCGCGGCGATCAGCGCCGCCGACGGGGTGGTGTTGCCGATCCCCATGTCGCCGGTGAGCAGGCAGCGGCTGCCCTCCTCCACCAGCTCGGACGCCAGGGCGGCGCCGACGTCGAGCGCCTGGGAAGCCTCGGCGACGGACATCGCCGGCTCTTGGGCGAGGTTGGCCGTCCCCCGCCGTACCTTGTGCACCACGACGCCGGGCGCCGGCGCGAGGTCGGCCGCCACCCCGACGTCGACCACCACCACCCGGGCGCCGACATGGCCGGCGAGTACGTTGACGGCGGCACCACCGGCGGCGAAGTTCGCCACCATCTGCGCGGTGACCTCCTGCGGCCATGGGGACACGCCCTCGGCGAGCACGCCGTGGTCGCCGGCGAAGACCGCCACCGTGGCCGGCTCCGGGACGGGCGGTGGGCACCGCCGAGCGACCGCTGCCAGGCGGATCCCGGTCGACTCGAGCCGACCCAAGGCGCCAGGCGGCTTGGTCAAGCGACCCTGCCGGGCGGTGGCCGCAGCTGCCGCGACGTCGTCGACGGCGACGACACGAGCAGCCGCGTCAGCGAAGTCCGGCACCCTCAGCCGAGCCCTCCACGTCGAGGTGCTCGTCGATCTCCTCGAGCACCGACGGCACGTGGAACAGCCGGTTGAAGAGCATGAGCTTGAGGATCCAGAAGATCCCGAAAGAGAGCACGTTCGCCAGGAGGACGACGCCCGTGCTGGCGAGGTGTCCGAGGTGGTAGTCCTGCGTGATCTCCCGGGCGAAGGTGGCACCCAGCATCGAGAAGGCGATCCCGGCGGCGGAGGTCGCCCAGAAGGGCACGACCTCTTTCATGAGGTGCGAACGCCCGCTCTTCCCCCAAGCCCAGTTCCGGTTGAGCCAGTAGGACGGGAAAGTCGCCACCCCGTTGGCGAACACCGTGCTCGGCACCTCCGTCCACAGCCGGGCAACGCCGTAGACCATGAACAGGACGAAGAACGAGACGCCCGTCGAGATGACCGAGACCATCGAGTACCGGAAGATCTTCTGCCCCTCACGCGTGTGGAGCCAGGCCCAGAGGCGCGCCAGACGGTCGATCAATATCTCGGCCATTGGCGCGAGCTTACCCCGCCGGCGCGGCCGAAGGACTGTCCCGGTCCCTGCTCCCCGATGCAGCGGCGTCCTCCCCCGTTGCCGCACCCCCGCGACCGCCGGGACCGGCCTGGTCGGGTAGCCGGCCGGTCGTCGCCACCGTCCCGTACCAGAAGGCGCTCGGCTTCGGACGCCGCTCGAAGGTCCGGCGGTCTACGCCGACGAGGCCGAAGGTCGGCGCGAAGCCGAGCGTCCACTCGAAGTTGTCGAGGAGGCTCCAGACGAAGTACCCCCGCACATCCACGCCGTCGGCGACGCAGCGGGCCAGGCCGGCCAGGGCCTCGGCCAGGTAGGCGATGCGCTGCCGATCGTCCGCCGTGGCGATGCCGTTCTCGGTCACGACCACCGGCAAGCCGGTGGCGTTCGCCGCCCGGCGCACCGCGTGCTCCACCACCTGCGGCCAGTACTCGTAGCCCATCTGGGTGACGGCGACGCCGTCGGCCGGCGGAAGGAGCGATCCACCCGGCCCGAACCGCAGCCGGGTGTAGCACTGCACACCGACGAAGTCGTCGCCTGCCGTGGCGGCGAGGAACTCGTCCTCGAGGAGCAGCCGGGCCTCGTCCCGGGCGGCTGTGCCACCTTCGACGGCCACCAGTTGCGCCATGGCCAAGGTGAGCCCCACGGGGTACCGACCTCGACCGGCGCGCAGCGCCTCCACGGCTGCTCGGTGGGCCCGGATCGTGGCAGCGTTGACCGCCCGTTGGCGCTCGGGCCCGTCGCGCGCACCCGGGGGGAACAGTCCGAGCCGGTACCCCATGAGGCTGGCGATGTTGGGCTCGTTGACCGTGCAGCACCGCCCGACGAGGTCCCCGAGATGGGCGTCGACCCGGGCGGCGTAGGCGGCGAAGCGCTCGGCGGCGTCCGGCGCCTCCCACCCGCCCCGCTCGGCGAGCCATCGGGGGAGGGTGAAGTGCTGGAGCGTGACCACGGGCTGGATGCCCCGGGCCCGGCACGCCGCGCAGATCCTCCGGTAGTGATCGAGCGAGGCCAGCGACCACTCGCCGTCGGCCGGCTCGACCCGAGCCCATTCGACGCCGAACCGGTAGGCGTTGAGGCCGAGCTGGGCCACCAGGTCCACGTCCTCGCGCCACCGGTGGAGGGAGTCACAGGCGTCGCCGCTGGGCTCGACGCACCCCGAACCGGACTGGTGCTCCCACGCCCACCAGTCCGCGTTGACGTTGCCTCCCTCGACCTGGTGGGCCGCCGTGGCGACGCCCCACACGAACGCGGGCGGGAAGTCGGGCACCGCGGCAGGGTACCCGGGTTCGCCGGCACGCGTCCCACCTGCCAACATTGCCGGATGAGCGAGTCCCTCGACTTTCTCGTCCACCTCCTCGATCTCGAGCCCATCGAGGTCAACATCTTCCGCGGGACCCAACCCGAGGAGGAGCGCCAACGGGTGTTCGGCGGCCAGGTCGCGGCCCAAGCCCTGATGGCCGCCGGCCGCACCGTCGCCCACGGCCAGGTGCACTCGCTCCACGCGTACTTCTTGCGGCCGGGCGACCCCAAGGTGCCGATCCTCTACGAGGTGGACCGCATTCGTGACGGGCGCTCCTTCACGACGCGCCGCGTCGTGGCCATCCAGCACGGGCGGGCCATCTTCAACATGGCTGCCTCGTTCCACGACGAAGAGGGCGGTCCAGAGCACCAGTTCCCCATGCCGGAGGTGGCGCCGCCCGAGTCGGTGCCGCCCATGGCCGAGCGCCTGGCGCCGCTCCGCGATCAGCTGACCGACTGGTTCGCCCGACCGCACCCCATCGACCAGCGGTACCTGGGTGACCTGCCGTGGGAGAGCGGCGCCTCCAAGGAGCCGTACCAGCGCCTCTGGATCCGGGCGGACGGCGACCTGCCCGACGACCCCCTCCTCCACGCCTGCGTCGCCGCCTACGCGTCGGACCTCTCCCTCTTCGACACGATCCTGCGGGCGCACCCAGTCCGGTGGGACGACCCCAACTTCATGGGCGCGAGCCTGGACCACTGCATGTGGTTCCACCGCACGCTCCGGGCCGACCAATGGCTCCTCTACGACACCGACTCCCCGGTCGCCACGGGGGCACGCGGGCTCGCTCGGGGCTTCCTCTACGACCGCGCCGGCCGACTGGTCGTGTCCATGATCCAGGAGGGACTCGTCCGGGTCCTGCGCTAGTCGACGGTGCCGGACGGCAGGTCCGACCGCCCCCTGTGCCGCCGCGCCCGCGCCGCGCCGGTGGACGCGGCCCGGGTCGCGGACGGCCGGGATGAGGCGGTCAGCGCTGCGCCATGGGCTTGTAGTCGCGCACCTCGGAGCCGATGTAGAGCTGACGCGGCCGGGCGATCTTCGAGTCCTGGTCCAGCATCTCCTGCCAGTGGGCGAGCCAGCCTGCCGTCCGAGGGATGGCGAAGAGCACCGGGAACATCTCGAGCGGGAAGCCCATGGCCTGGTAGATGAGGCCCGAGTAGAAGTCCACGTTCGGGTAGAGGCGGCGCGAGATGAAGTACTCGTCGGAGAGGGCGATCTCTTCGAGCTTGAGGGCGATGTCGAGGAGCGGGTTCTTGCCCGTCACGCCGAAGACCTCGTCGGCCGCCCGCTTGATGATCGTGGCCCGCGGGTCGTAGCTCTTGTAGACGCGGTGGCCGAACCCCTGGAGCCGGCCGTGCCCGGACTTCACGGCGTCCACGAACGCCGGCACGTTGTCCATGGAGCCGATCTCGGTCAGCATCCGGATCACAGCCTCGTTGGCACCCCCGTGCCGGGGGCCGTACAAGGCGGCGCACGCCGCAGCGGTGGCCGAGTAGGGGTCGGCGTGCGAGGAGCCGACGGTGCGCATGGCCGTCGTCGAGCAATTCTGCTCGTGGTCGGCGTGGAGGATGAAGAGGATGTCGAGGGCCCGCACCAGGACGGGGTCGGCCTCGAATCGGGGCTCAGCGACCTTCCACATCATGGAGAGGAAGTTGGCCGCGAAATCGAGCGAGTTGTCGGGGTAGACGAACGGCATGCCCACGCTGAACCGGTGGGCGGCGGCGGCCAACGTGGGCATCTTTGCGATCAGCCGGATGATCTGCTTCTGGCGGGACGCCTGGTCGAAGATGTCCTTGGCGTCGAGGTAGAAGGTCGACAGGGCGGCCACGGCGGAGACGAGCATGCCCATCGGGTGCGCGTCGTAGTGGAAGCCGTCGAGGAACCGCTTTCGCACGTTCTCGTGGATGAACGTGTGGTAGGTGACGTCGTGCTTCCACTCCGCGAACTGCGCCTCGGTGGGCAGTTCACCGTGGAGCAGGAGGTAGGCGACCTCGAGGTACGTCGACTCCTCGGCCAGCTGCTCGATCGGGTAGCCGCGGTAGCGGAGGATGCCCGCCTCACCGTCGAGGAAGGTGATCGCGCTCTCGCACGGCGCCGTCGACATGAAGCCGGGGTCGTAGAACCAGATCCCGGGGAGGACCTTCGACCACTCGGCGGCGGCAACCCCACCGTTGACGATGGGTACCTCCACCGACTCCCCGGTCCGGTTGTCGGTGATCGTGATGCTCTCGGTCACGAGCGAGAAGCCTCCTGTGCCCCACGGGGGCACCGTCGTCTGGCGCGCCTCTTGTCGAGGCGCTGGTCTGGGAGCGCATTGGTGACCGGCGCCTTGGCGTGCCTCGGCGGCCCTCGGCCGGCCCCGGCCTCCAGAGCTCCGGTCCCCTGGGGACCGATCCTATGGCTCGGCCCCCAGCCCGGTCGAGACAGCCCCCGCCGGCACCTCAGCCCTGGCGGCCCGACCGGGGCGCCGTCGTAGTGGTCGTTGCGTGGTGGCCCGACGTCGTGGTGGGGTGGCTGCCGGCCCCCGGCCGCGTCGTGGTGGTGGTCGGATGGCGGGACGACCGAGGCGGGGCGGTCGTCGTGGTCGTGGTCGTGGGCGGCGGGGCGGAGTTGGGCGCCACCTTCACCGCGAAGGTGCGTGAGGTCGTGCTGCCCGGCACCTCGCCGGCGGGCGGCGTGACCGCCACCGTGAGCTGGTAGCTGCGCCCGGCGACAATCGGAACCACGCCGAGGCCGACGGCCTCGGAGGCCCCGGGCGCCAGTGCGACCGACGCCGTGCGCTGGGACGTGCGCCCACCGGCGGCGGGCTGGACCGATGCGGTGACCACGAGCCCGTGCTCCCCCACGTTGCCGTCGTTGGCCACGACCACCGTCACCCGGAGCGACGAGGTCGGCGGCAGGGTTGCTGCTCCCGCCGAGGCGCCCGGCGTGGGCACCGGTGCCGGTGTGACGTCGATGGCTGTGGGAACGAGCACGACCTGGTGGCGCGCCGCCAGCTTGGGGGCACCCGCCAACTGTTCGGCTGCGGTCAGCGCCGGGCCGGACGACCACCCGGCGGTGTTGCGAACCCAGCGGGACGCCGGCAGCCGGGCGCCGCCCGGGGCACGGGCGAAGCCATGGCGGACCCGTCCGTAGGTGCGGTCGGCCTGCTCGAGCAACGCCCCGACCCGCCCGAGGGCGGACGCCGCCTGTGACGCCGTCAAGACGACGCTCCCGTTCGCGCCCCCCGTTTCGGGATTGGTCGCCCCCTGGGCTGTCTGGATCGGCAGCGGCGCCATCCCCAGCAGGCCGTCGACGGCCGAACGCAAGTCCGCCGCCGCCCGCGCCCGGTCGGCCAAGACCGCAGCGAACCGAGGCCCGAGGCTGCCCCAGGGTTCCGGTGGCGAGAGAGCAGCGGCAGCCTGGGCCTGTTGGTCGGTTGTCCGGACCAAGAGGTCGAGCGTCGATTCGAGCGCCCGTCGTGTCTGGCTGGTCCAGCCCGCCAGCAGGCGTCGCAGGTCCCCGGCGGTCTGGTTCGACTGGTCGACGACGACGGCACCCTGCGCGGCGTACGACCGGTCGACGGAGCGCCAGTAGGAGGTCGACACCGCGCCGACACGGACCAGGCCCCCGACAAGGAGGGCCAGGACCAGCACCACGAGGGCGATCCCCACGACGGTCGCGGGCCGTGCACGTCGGCGACGCCGGTCGACGGGTGACATCGGCGCCTGACGCTACCGCCCGCGCCCGGTCCCGGGGTCCGCGCGGTCCGCGCGGGCAGCGCGGTCCGGTCAGCCCTCCCGGGCCGCCTCCTCGGCCTGCGCGTTGGCCCCGTCGTGGAGCAGGCCCGACGTGGGCAGCACGCTGGCCGTCCGCCGCCACTGGACGGTGGGCCGAAAGGCGTTGGCGTCGACGCGGTCACGGTGGTGGTCGACGACGGCCAGCAAGGACGAGAGCGTGGAGGAATTGAGGAGGTGGGGCACCAGACCGAGATCGAGCAGCTTGGTGTGGGCTGCCCGGTAGTAGTGGTCCTCCTTCTCGACCCGCGGGTCGTCCAGGTGGACGATCTCGGCACGGCCGGGATACGAGTCGACCACCATCTCGGCCAGCTGCTGGACGGAGAACGACTCGGTGAACTGGTTGAAGACCCGGAACTCCCCGACATCAGGGGGGTTCATGCAGGCGAGCTCCACGCAGGCCAGGGTGTCGCGGATGTCGAGCATCCCGCGCGTCTGCCCCCCCTGGCCGTACACGGTGATGGGGTGGCCGACGACCGCCTGGACGCAGAACCGGTTGAGCACCGTGCCGAACACCGCGTCGTAGTCGAACCGGGTGGCGAGGTCCGGGTGGAGCACGGTCTCGGGCGTCTCCTGCCCATAGACGATGCCCTGGTTGAGGTCCGTCGATCGGAGCCCCCAGATCCGGCAGGCGAACATGATGTTGTGGCTGTCGTGCACCTTCGACAGGTGGTAGAAGGACCCCGGCTGCTTCGGGTAGGGCAGCACGTCGGTCCGCCCTCGGTGCGTGATCTCGATGAACCCCTCCTCGATGTCGATGTTCGGGGTCCCGTACTCGCCCATCGTCCCGAGCTTCACGAGGTGGATCGAAGGGTCCACCTCGGCGATGGCGTAGAGCAGGTTGAGCGTGCCGACCACGTTGTTCACCTGCGTGTAGACGGCGTGGCTCTGGTCGATCATCGAGTAGGGAGCCGAGCGCTGCTCGGCGAAGTGCACGATCGCATCGGGACGGAACGCCTCGATGGTCCGCTTGACGAAGGGCCCGTCGGTGAGGTCGCCGACGTAGGCGTCGACCGTGTGCCCCGACACTTCCTTCCAGGTCCGCACGCGATGCTGGAGGTGCTTGATGGGCACGAGGCTGTCGACACCCATCTCGTAGTCGTACTGGCGCCGGGCGAAGTTGTCGACGACGCCCACGGCATGTCCTGCTCTGGACAGGTGCAGTGCGGTCGGCCAACCCAGGTAGCCGTCGCCTCCGAGCACGAGGATCCTCACCTGCCGTCTCCCTTCCTCACGACGCCGCACACTTCCTCACGACGCCGCACGCAGTTCGCCAGTGCCATGCGCCAGTTCGGACGACCCGAGCCGTCCAGCGGTAATCCAATTGCAACGTACATCCTGCACCTGGGAATGACCTGTGAGGCTCATAACGGCCTCGTAATTGCTCCTCTGCCAGGCCAGTCAGCAGGGCCGCGGGTGAGCCGGACCCCCAGGTGGGCGTCACACCCCGCACCTACCATCTCAGCGGTGACGCTTCGGGTGGAGTGGGTGGGCTACGGCCCGGCGGCGGCGGCCCGCTTGCGTGCTGCCGTCCGCGGGGCCAAGGCCGGCGAGCCGCTGGCCGAGGTCGCGGTGGTCGTGGCCTCCAACCATGTGGGCGTCGCGGCGCGGCGGCTCCTCGGCTCGGCCCGGCTCGGTGCCGGAGGGTCGCAGGCCTCCGGGATCGCCGCGGTCACCTTCCTCACCCTCTACCGGCTAGCGGAGCTGCTGGGCGCCGTCCGCCTCGCCGAGCGGGGGCGTCGTCCGGTCTCCACCCCCGTGATCGCCGCCGCCGTCCGGGCAGCGCTGCGCGACGATCCCGGGGTCTTTCACCAGGTCGCCGAGCACGCGGCGACCGAAGCGGCGCTGGTCACCGGTTACCAGGACCTTCGGCCGCTCCCAGAGGAGCTGCTCGACCGGCTCGCCGCACGCAGCCGACGCGCCGCCGATGTGGTCCGTCTCCACCGAGACGTCCGCCGCCGCCTCTCGGGGGACTTCTCGGACGAGGAGGACCTCGTCGCGGCGGCGGGCGAAGCGCTCGACGCCGGGGATGCTCGGGTCGCCGAATTGGTCGTCGTCCACCTGCCGCGGCGCTTCACCCTCCACGGGGCCGGGCTCCTGCGTGCCGTCGCCCGCAGGACCGACGTCCTGGTGCTCGCCGGCTCGACCGGGACATCGCGTGCCGACGGGGACGTGGCCCGCACGCTGGGCCTGCTGGTGGACGCACCTCCTCCGCCGAGCGGGTCGAGCGACAAGGGGGCGGGACGGCCGAGGATCGACGCGACACCGGAACGGGTGCGCATCGTCACCGTGTCCGACGCCGACGAGGAGGTCCGGCTCGCGGTTCGGGCGATCGTCGAGGCGGCGCGCAGCGGCACGCCGCTCGAGCGCGTCGCCGTGCTGTACGGCTCCGCCGACCCCTACGGACGGCTCGTGCGCGAGCAGCTCGCTGCGGCCGGGATACCGGCCAACGGCGCCGCCGAGGTACCGCTCGCCGCTCGGGTCGCCGGACGGACGCTGCTCGGCCTGCTCGCCCTCCCTGCCACGGGGTTCGGGCGGGAGGACGTGTTCGCCTGGCTCGCCGGCGCCCCCGTTCGGCACGCCGGGCGACCCGTGCGGGTGGCAGCCTGGGAGCGCCTGTCCCGTGAGGCCGGCGTGGTGGCCGGTCGCGACGACTGGGACCGCCGGCTCGCAACGGTGGTAGCGGAGCGACGGGAGGGGGCCCGTCTGGCGAGCTCCGATCCCGACGCGCCGACATGGCGCGCCGGGCGCTTCCTCCAGGACGCGGCGCTCGCCACAGGGCTGCGCAGCTTCGTCCTGGCGACCGCCGACGACGTGGTGACGGCCGCCTCCCGCCAGCGACGGTGGTCGGAGCACGCAGCCTGGGCCCGGCGCCGCCTCCGCGACCTCCTCGGTGGAACAGCGGAGCGGGAGCAATGGCCCGCAGACGAGCGGACCGGTGCCGAGCACACCGAGCGAGCCCTCGACCGCCTGGCTGCGCTCGACAGCGTGGAAGGCCCGGTGGAGCTCGACGTGTTCCACCGTGCGCTGCAACTGGAGCTGGCAGCCGACGCCGGACGGACCGGGCGGATCGGGCGGGGAGTGACCGTGGGTGGCGTCGCGATGGGCGTCGGGCTCGACCTCGACCTCGTCGTGCTCCTCGGCATGGCGGAGGGCTCCCTCCCCTCCCCTGTCCGGGAGGACCCCCTGCTGCCCGACCACGAGCGTGAGGCGGCCGGTGGGCTGCTGGCGCTCCGCTCCGAGGAAGTCGAGCGCCAGCACCACGACCTGCTGGCGACCCTTGCCGGCGCCGCCCGGCACGTCCTCTGCGTGCCGCGCGGGGACCTGCGACGGAGCGCCGATCGGGTCCCGTCCCGGTGGGTGCTGGACGTGGCCGCCTCCTTGGAAGGACGGCGCCTCTCGTCGGCGGAGCTCCTCGCCGGTGCCTGGCCGTGGCTGGAGCACGTGTCCTCGTTCGAGCACGGGTTGCGCCTCGCCGCCTTTCCGGCCACGGCACAGGAGCACCGGCTCCGGTCCCTCCTGGCGGTGAGCGCCGGCGCCCGTGACGGCGCCCGAGGAGGCAGCCGGCTCGAGGGTGCCAGGTTGCCGGTCGACGATCCGGTGCTCGCGGCCGGGGTCGCCATGGCCATCGGCCGCCGGAGCCAGCGCTTCACGCGCTTCGACGGGAACCTGGCAGGTCTGCAGCTCCCCTCCCCTGCCGAGGGGGTCACGTCGGCCACCCGTCTCGAGGGATGGGCCCGGTGCCCGTTCGCCTACTTCGCACGCGAGCTGCTGCGGGTCGAGCCCGTGGAGAACCCCGAGGACCGGCTGCGCATCTCACCCCTCGTCCGGGGCACCCTCGTCCACGCCGTGCTGGAGCGCTTCGTCGCCGAGGTCCTCCGTCGGCGCCCGGAGGAGCAGCCTGGCCCGGACGACCCGTGGACGGAGGCCGACCGTCGACGGCTGCTCGAGATCGCCGAGGAGGAGTGCGGGCTCATCGAGGCCCATGGGCAGGTGGGCAGGCCACTCTTCTGGCGGCGGGACCGACGGCGGCTCCTGGCCGACCTCGAGCAGTTCCTCCTCGCCGACAGCGCCATGAGGGCGCGGCGGCGCACCCGTCCGGTGGCGGCAGAGCTGGCGTTCGGTCTGCCCGGGTCCTCGGTGCCGCACGCGGCGCTCCCGCTTGCGGACGGGCGAACCGTGCGCTTTCGAGGAAGAGCCGACCGGCTCGACCTGGCCGCGGACGGGTCCCTCGAGGTCCTCGACTACAAGACCGGGAGCGCCAGCCCGTACGCCGGCCTCGGCGCCGACGACCCGGACGCCGGTGGCCGGCGTCTCCAGCTCGCCGTCTACGCCTTGGCAGCCCGCCTCCACGCCGGACGCCCCGACGCACCCGTGTGCTCCGAGTACTGGTTCACCTCGGCACGCGGCGACTTCCAGCGCATCGGGTACCCGGTGACCGCCGACGTCCTCGAACGGGTCGGCCAGACCGTCGGGCAGATGGTCGACGGCATCGAGGCGGGCGTGTTCCCGCCCTTCCCGGATGCGGCCAACGGGATCGTAACGTGCCCCTATTGCGACCCCGATGGGCTCGGCGTCGCGGACCTGCGGCGTCAGCTCGAACGCAAGCGCGGCGACTCGGCGCTTGCCTCGTTCCTCGCCCTGGCCGAGGGCCCCGCCGACGGGGATGCCGAGAGCACCGACGCCGCCGGGGACCGGGCCGGGGCCGGGGACGAGGGCGGGGCGACCGACGGGACCACTGAACCGACCGGGAGGGACCGTGGCTGAGCGCGCCGTGCCGGAGGGCGCCCGGCCGGAGGGCGCTGTGCCGGCCCCGGACCTTCCCGACGAGAGAGATCGGGACAGGATCCGAACGGACCTCGGGTCGACCCTCTTCGTGGACGCCGGCGCCGGGTCGGGGAAGACCTCGGCCCTCGTCGGGCGCGTGGTGGCGCTCGTCGCCAGCGGCGAGGTGGAGCTGGCGCAGGTCGCGGCCATCACGTTCACCGAGAAGGCGGCCGCCGAGCTGCGCGATCGGGTCCGGGACGAGCTCGTGGAGCAGGCCGAGGGTCACGCCGGCACTTCGGCGGCCGCTCGGTGTGCCACGGCGCTCGACCAGCTCGATGCGGCGGCCCTGGGCACCCTGCACGCCTTCGCCCAACGGATCCTGCGCGAGCACCCGGTCGAGGCCGGCCTCCCACCGCATCTCGAGGTCCTGGACGAGGTGAGCTCGGCCGTCGCCTTCGAACACCGCTGGTCGGTCTTCCAGGACGAGCTGCTCGCCGATCCACAGCTGAGCCGCAGCCTCTTGCTCTTCTTCGCCACCGGCGTGCCCCCCGAGGCGCTCCGATCCCTGGCGCAGGTCTTCGAGGACAACTGGGACCTGGTGGAGGAACGGGTGGCGGAGACGGCCCCCGAGCCACCGTCGGTCCACGCGCTCTTCGCGCCGGTCATCGACGAGGCCCGCGCCTTGCGGACCGAGCGGTGTGCCGACCCCGCAGACAAGCTGTGCCAGCGGATCACCGCCCTCGCCACGGCGCTCGAGCAGCTGGGCGGCCTAGGGGACGAGCTCGATCTCCTCGAGGGGATCGGGCCGGAAGCGCGCCGCCGGATGCCGAGCTTCAAGGTCGGGGCGACCGGCAGCAAGAAGGCGTGGACCGACGTGCAAGCGGTGCGAAGCCGGGTCACGGCATTGGGTGAGCGGTTGGACGCCGTACGCGAGGTGGTCGTGACCGCCTGCGCCCATCGTCTCGCCGCCACCCTCCGCCGGTTCACGCTCGAGTCGGCCCATGCGCGTCGTGGCACCGGGCAGCTGCAGTTCCACGACCTCTTGGTGTTGGCCCGCGCGCTCGTGCGCGACCCCGAGCACGGTCCTGCCGTCCGGCTGCGATTGCACGACCGCTACCGCCGACTGCTGCTCGACGAGGTCCAGGACACGGACCCCATCCAGATCGAGCTGGCCGTGCGCATCGCCGCAGCACAACCGGGCGACACCTCCGCCGGGAGGCTCCCCTGGCAGGAGGTGGAAGTGGCGCCGGGACACCTCTTCTTGGTCGGGGACCCGAAGCAGTCCATCTACCGCTTCCGGCGTGCCGACATCGCCACCTTCCTCGAGGCCGCCGACCACCTCGGCGGTCGCCGAGGCCGGGTGACCTTGACGGCCAACTTCCGGACCGTGCAACCGGTGATCGAGTGGGTGAACGCCACGTTCGGCGAGCTCATGGGCTCGCGCGGAGCACCCTCTGCCGGGAGGACCCCGTCCCAACCGCCCTACGTGGCACTGGACCCGACCCGGCCGGCACCCGTGGTCGGTCCGGCAGTTGCGATCGCGGGCCGGTCCGCGCACCCGGTGGGCACTCGGGCACACGAGCTGCGGGCTGCGGAGGCAGCCGGCGTCGCGGCGACCGTCGCCCGGGTCGTGCAGGAGGGGTGGAGCGTCGGGGACCACACCGGTGGTGGTGGCGAGGGCGGCGACGGTGGCGGCCCGCCGCGAAGCGCCCGCCTGGGTGACATCACGATCCTCGTCCCCACCCGGACGTCGCTGCCGTTCCTCGAGGCTGCACTGGAGGACGGCGGGATCCCGTTCCGAACGGAATCGAGCTCGCTCGTCTACGCCACCCGAGTGGTGCGCGACGTCCTCATGGTGGCCCGGGCGGTCGACGACCCCTCCGACCTCCTGGCCGTCGTCTCTGCGCTGCGCACGCCCCTCTTCGGCTGCGGCGACGACGATCTCTTCCGCTTCGCCCGAGAGCGCGGCGGGCGCTGGGACTACCCCGAGGAGCAGCCGGCGTCGGTCCCGGCCGATGACCCGGTCCACGCCGGGCTGCGCTACCTGCGGTCCCTCTTCCACCAACGGCACTGGCTGGCGCCGTCGGAGCTCCTCGACCGCGTCGCGCGCGACCGCCGGGCCTTCGAGCTCGGCTTCGTCGAAGGTCGCCCGCGCGACGTGTGGCGGCGCCTGCGCTTCGTCGTCGACCAGGCGCGGGCATGGCACGGTGCCACGGGCGGGAACCTCCGGGAGTACCTGGCATGGGTGACCCGGCAGGCTGCCGAGAGCGGCCGAGCGCCGGAGGCCGTCCTTCCCGAGACCGACGACGACGCCGTCCGGATCATGACCATCCACGCGGCCAAGGGCCTCGAGTTCCCCGTGACCATCGTCTGCGGCTTGACCGGAGGACCCGGCGGTGCGCCGGCCACGGCGGAGGCGGTGTTCCCGCCGGACGACGAGGTCGCCTACCGCTTCCACGGCGGCGGCACGACCGCTGGGTTCGCCCGGTGGCAGGAGGCCGACGAGCAGCTCGAGCTCGACGAACGCATCCGGTTGCTCTACGTGGCCTGCACCCGTGCCCGCGACCACCTGGTCGTGTCGGTGCACCGCCGGACGCGGGCCACGCAGCCCGATCCGGCACGCCGCACCGACGCCGAGCTGCTCGTTGCCGGCATGGGTGCGGCGGTCCTGGCTGCGCTTCCCGACGCCGTGGCCGGGGCTGCGATCCTCGCCCCGTCGCCGGTCGGTCCTCCGGCCCCGCCGCCGCCCTTCGTCGAGTGGGACGCCGAGCGGGAGGCCGCCCTCGCCCGAGCGGCGCAGCCACGGACGGTGGCCGCGACCAGCCTCACCGAAGAAGGCGAGCCCGACGGGGCGGGGGTCGCCGCCTGGGGCGGTCCGGACGACACGGTCGACCTCGGGCTCCGAAAGCACCCACGCGACCTGGACCTTCCCCCGTGGCTCAAGGGCCGCTACGGCAGCGCGGTGGGGCGGGCCGTGCACGGCGCCCTCCAGGTGGTCGACCTCGCCACCGGGGCGGGCCTCGAGGCCGCCGTCATCTCGCAGTGCGAGGCGGAGGCCGTGGGCAACCGGGTCGCCGATGTCCGCCGCCTCGTCGCGGCGGCGCTCGGCTCGCCGACCGTCGCTCGCGCCGCGACCGGCCGCTACTGGCGGGAGGTCTACGTCTGCACCCCCGTCGGCGAGCAGCTGCTCGAGGGCTACCTCGACCTGCTCGCCCGCACCCCTGACGGACTGCTCATCGTCGACTACAAGACGGCGGGCACTTCGGACCCCGCGGAGCTCGACCGCCGCGTCGGGTGCTACCGCAACCAGGGTGCGGCGTACGCGCTGGCGGCCGCCGCAACCTCGGGCGAGGCCGTGGCCGGGGTGACGTTCGTCTTCCTGACGCCCGAGGGCGCGGTCGAACGGGACCTGCCAGACCTCGACGCGGCAGTGGCGCACGTGCGCCGGCTCGTCGCCGCGGGTCGCGAGCCGCGGGCGGGCTGAACGGATCACGGCGACCCGGTGGGGGCGGTCGGGCTCAGGAGGTCACGGCGTCGGCTGTCTTCAGGTCACGGGCACCACCGTATGACCCGTCCTCCGTCGACGCCGCCAGCGCCGCTGGATCAGACGCCGGCGACGCGGGCGCCACCAGCTCTGGCGCCTGGAGCAGGCGCGGGGCAGCCTCCACCGGCTCGACCGGGACCAGCTCCTCGGACTCGAGCCCGGCCCCGAGCTCGGGGAACTTGCGGGCGGTCACGAGGACGCGCGACTCGAGCGAACCGACGGTCTGGTTGAAGGCCTCCACCGTGGCGGTCAAGCTGCGCTGCAGCTTCGCCAGGTGGCCGCCCATCCGGCGGAGCCGGTCGTAGAGCTCGGCTCCGAGCTTCTGGACCTCACGGGCGTTGTCGGCGAGGACTTCCTGCCGCCAGCCGTACGCCACCGTGCGGAGGAGGGCGATCAGCATGGTGGGGGTCGTCAGGAGAACGCCGTTGGCCATGGCGTGCTCTTGGAGCGCCGGGTCCTGCTCGTAGGCGGCCGACAGCAGCGAGTCCCCGGGGACGAACACGACCACCTGCTCGGCCGAGCTGCCGACATGGCGCCAGTACTCACGCTTGGTCATCTGGTCCACGTGGTCGCGCAGCTGGCGGGCGTGGTGCACCAGGTGCGTCTTGCGCGCCTCGTCGTCCTCCGCCTCGAGGGCCCGCAGGTACGCGTCCAGGGGCACCTTGGCGTCGACCACGATCTCGCCCCCACCGGGCAGGTGCACGAGCATGTCCGGCCGCAGCCGGCCGTCCTCGCCCGCCGTCCGGACCTGCTCGTCGAAGTCGCAGTGGAGCAGCATGCCCGCCATCTCGACGACCCGGCGCAGCTGCACCTCTCCCCAGCGCCCGCGGGTCTGCGGCGACCTCAGCGCCGTGACCAGCTGTCGGGTCTCGCGCTGGAGCTGCTCTTGGGACTGCCCCAGCTGGGTGATGCGCGTGGTGAGCTCCGAGTAGGCCCCCTTTCGATCGAGCTCCAGCTGGCGCAGCCCCACTTCGTACTTGGCGAGCGTGTCCTTGAACGGTGCCAGGAGGTGGGAAATGGCCTGCTGGCGTTGGGCCAGGTCCCCGGCGGCCGTCTCCTGGGCCTGGCGCAGGCGCTGGTCCGCCAGGGCGAGGAACCGCTCATTGTTCTCCTCGAGGGCCCTTCCAGAGAGCTCGGCGAACGACCCCACCAGCCGCTGGCGGTCCTCCTCCCAGGCGGCGGCCCGGACCTCGGCCGTCGTCCGGGCGAGGTCGACCTCCGCCGCCAGCCGCTCGCGCTCGGCGTCCGCCGTCCGGAGCTCGCCCCGCAGGCCTTCGAGCTGCGCCGTGAGGACGGCGGCCGCCTGCTGCGCGTCGGTCAGCCGCGCCTCGGTGGCGAGGGCGTCGGCCTTCGCCCGGGCGTGGCGCTGCGACGCGGCGAGATAGCCGACCACGACCCCGACGACGATCCCGGCGAACAGACCGACCAGCACTCCCGTCGTCATCGTGCCCCTCCTGTCCCGAGTGCCGCCACGGGGCCACAGTACCGAGGGGGTGCCTCACTCCCCGTGGACGCACGGACGAACCGACTCCGGCCGTACCGGCAAAGGAGGCCGGCAGACGCCGAAGAGGCGCCGCCCACCCGGCACCGGAGGTACGGTGGCCCGATGGTGTTCCGCTTGGGCACCGGGGCTCGTCGTCGGGGCGAGCGTCGCTCGGCCACGGCGGCGGACCCGACGCATCCTGCGCCGGCGCCACCACTGCCCGATCCGGTGGTACCCGCGTCGGAAGCGCCCGGTGCGACCGTGGCCGTGCCCGTGCCCGTGGACCGGCCGCCCCGCCTCGCCGCCGCCGAGAGCTGGGCCGGGACCGCCCGCCGCGAGGTCACCTCCCCGGTGCTGGACGAGATCGACCGGCACTTCGTCCAGGTGTTCGCCCTGGTCGGCGAGGCCATCGCCGGAGCGACCCACGCCCTCTTGGCGTCGGACCGGGACGCGGCCAAGGTCTTGATGGCCCAGGACGACCTGGTCGACCACCGGATCGTGGAGATCGGCGACGTCGCTCAGCGTCGCCTCGTCGCGGGATCGACCAGCGCTGACGAGCGGCGGGAACTGGTGGCGATCCTGCGCATGCTCCCCGATCTCGACCGTAACGGCGACCTGGCGGCCCACATCGCCCGGCGGGCGGCGCGTGGGCTCGGCACCGAGATGTCGGCCCGCAGCCGCGGGCTGGTGGAACGGATGGGCGAGGTCGCGACCACGATCTGGAGCCGAACCGCCGACGCCTTCGCCGACCGCTCGGTCGCCGCCGCCAACGACGTGAACGCCCTCGACGACGAGATGGACGACCTTCACGTCAGCCTGACGGCTGAGCTGGTCGCCGGCACGATGCCCTTGCCGGTGGCCATCGAGCTCGCCATGGTCGCCCGCTTCTACGAGCGGTTCGGCGACCACGCCGTCAACCTCGCCCGACGGATGGCCGCCCTGCTCACCGGCGGCCCCGACCCGGGCGGCGCCGGGGCCGACTAGCGTCCTCCGTCACGCCCGCCCGGCCGCCGGGTGCGGCCGGGATCCGGCACCGGGAGATCAGCGCCGGCGCTCGAGCAGCGCCTCGGCGATCTGTACGGCGTTGAGCGCTGCACCCTTGCGCAGGTTGTCGCCCACCACGAACAGCGCCAAGCCCCGGTCGGCCCGGCGGATGCGACCCACCAGCGAAGGGTCGCGCCCGGCCGCTGCCAGCGGCGTGGGCAGATCGGCCAGCTCGACGCCAGCGGCGCCGGCCAGGAGCTCGGTCGCCCGTTCCGGCGAGAGGTCCCGGTCGAACTCGGCCACGATGGCGGCGGAGTGGCCGGTGAAGACCGGTACCCGGACGCAGGTGCAGGTCACGGCCAGGTCGGGAAGGTCGAGGATCTTGCGGCTCTCGTTGCGGTACTTCTGCTCCTCGTCGGTCTCGAGCGAACCGTCGTCCACCACCTTCCCGGCCAGCGGCACCACGTTGTGGGCGATGGGCGCGGCGAACTTGTCGGGCGCCGGGAAGTCCACCGCCGAACCGTCGAAGGTCAAGGCAGGTGCCCGGTCGACGGTCTTGGCCAACTGGTCCGCCAGCTCGGTCACCCCGGCCAGCCCGGCTCCGGACACCGCCTGGTAGCTGGCGATGGTGAGCCGACGCAGGCCCGCCTCGTCGTGCAGGGGCTTGAGGACCGGCATCGCCACCATCGTCGTGCAGTTCGGGTTGGCGACGATCCCCTTGGGGATGCGGTCGAGGGCCGCGGCATTGACCTCAGGGACGACCAGCGGTACCTCCGGGTCCATGCGCCAGGCAGAGGTGTTGTCGACAACGATGGCCCCGGCCGCCGCCAGCCGGGGCGCCAGCATCCGCGAGGCCGTGGCCCCCGTGGAGCAGAGGGCGATGTCGATGCCGGTCAGATCGGCCGTGGCGGCGTCCTCCACCGTGACCTCGCCGTCCGCCCAGGGCAGCGTCGTGCCGGCGGAGCGCGTCGACGCGAAGAAGCGCACGTCGTCGGCGGGGAACGCCCGCTCGGCGAGGATGGACCGCATCACTCGGCCGACTTGGCCGGTCGCTCCGAAGACCCCGACTCGCACGGCGGAGAGCCTACGCCCCGCTCAAGGGGCGCCCGGTCCGGTGCCCGTCCGGCGGCCGGACGGCGGCCGCGCCCGACCCGTCATGCGAGGTCGAAGGCCTCGTGGAGCACCCGGACCGCCCGCTCGACCTCGCCCGCCCTGACCATGCACGAGATACGGATGGTGGACGTCGAGATCATGTCGATGTTGATCCCCGCACGGGCCAGCGTCTCGAACATGGTGGCCGTGACGCCCGGGTGCGACTTCATCCCGGCGCCGATCACCGAGACGCGGGCCACGTCGTCGTCCGAGGTCACCCCCGTGGAGCCCAGCTCGCCGGCGAGGCCGCTCGTCACCTCGACCGACGCCGCGAGATCGACGCGCGGCACGGTGAACGAGATGTCGGTGGTGCCGTGGAGGGAGGTGTTCTGCACGATCATGTCGACATTGACCGACCGATCGGCCAGCGCCCGGAAGAGCAGCGCGGCCACACCCGGGCGGTCCGGCACCCCGGCCACCGTGACCTTGGCCTCCGACGTGTCGTGGGTGACGGCCGTCACCACGGCCTGTTCCATGGACTCCTCCTCCTCGACGACCCAGGTCCCGGGCTCCCAGGTGAAGCTGGACCGCACGTGCAGCGGGACGTGGTGGTTGCGGGCGAACTCCACCGAGCGCAGCTGGAGCACCCTCCCGCCGGTGGCAGCGATCTCGAGCATCTCCTCGAAGCTGATCCGAGGCAGGCGGTGCGCCTCGGGGACGACGCGGGGGTCGGCACTGAAGACCCCCGTCACGTCCGTGTAGATCTCGCAGGCGTCGGCCCCGAGCACCGCCGCCAGGGCCACCGCGGTCGTGTCGGAACCCCCCCGGCCGAGCGTCGTCACGTCGCGCTCCGTCGAGACGCCCTGGAAGCCGGCAACCACCGGTACCGTGCCGGCACTCAGGGCGTCTCTCAGCCGGTCGGCCCGCACCTCGAGGATCTTCGCCCGCGTGTGATCGGTGTCGGTGAGGATGCCGGCCTGGCTGCCGGTGAACGAGGCCGCCACCACCCCCTGCTCGGCCAGCGCCATCGAGAGGAGCGACGTCGAGATGCGCTCCCCCGAGCTGACCAGCATGTCGTACTCGCGCGGGGGCTGGACCCCGCTCACGTCGTCCGCCAGCCGGATGAGCTCGTCGGTGGTCTTCCCCATGGCGCTGACCACCACGACCACGTCGTTGCCGGCCCGCCGGGTGCGGGCGACGTAGTCCGCCACGGTTCGGATGCGCTCCGCGTCGCCGACCGACGTCCCGCCGAACTTCTGCACGATCAAGGACACCGGGGTGACGCTACTCCGGGGCCCGGCGCCCCCGGCTACGGTGTCGGGCCGTGCCAACCGACAAACGAGCCCGCCAGAAGGCGGCGCGGCGACAGAAGCGACAGGCCCAGGCGCGCCGCGTCAAACGGCGCAAGCTCCTGCGCAATTCGGGGATCGTCACCCTCCTGGCGATGGTCGTGATCGGCTTGGTCCTCCTCACGCTGCACCCGTGGTCCCGGGCCTCGAGCGACGCTGGCTCCTCGTCCTCCAAGACCACGGGAGTTGCGGCCGAGCAGGCGGCTGCCAACACCGCCGCCACGCGGGCCGGGTGCCCGGCGAGCACCTCGGCCCGGGTCAACACCCTGTCGTTCTCCTCGCCGCCGGCGACGACCATCGACACGTCCAAGACCTACACGGCCGCCGTCAAGACGACCGTCGGCTCGTTCACCATCACACTCCTGGCCAAGACAGCGCCCACGACGGTCAACAGCTTCGTCTTCTTGGCCGACAAGGGGTTCTTCCACTGCGTGATCTTCCACCGGGTGATCCCGAAGTTCATGGACCAGACGGGCGACCCCACGGGGACCGGCACCGGTGGCCCCGGCTACCACATCGCCAACGAGAACGTGCCCAAGGCGTACGCCACCGGCGACGTGGCCATGGCCAACTCGGGCGGGACGGACACCAACGGGAGCCAGTTCTTCGTGGTCGTCCCGGGAGGGGCGCAGACCCTCGACGGTGACCTTTCGGGCGGCAACGGGTACTCCCTCTTCGGCAAGGTGACCTCCGGCATGTCGGTGGTCGAGAAGATCAACGCCGAAGGCAGCAACACAGGGAAGCCGGCGGTGGTGCAGCGCATCCTGTCGGTGACCGTCCACAGCAGCTGACGACACGGCGCCGGGCGGCCGCGACCTGCGGCACCCCCGGGGTCGGCCCGACGCCCCACGCCCCACAGAACCCGATAGTGGCCCCACAGAACCCGATAGAGGAGGCACCATGGCAGACCGCACCCCAGAAGCTCCGGCGCCGGACGGGTCGAGCCCGCAGCGCCGCCGGTTCGACGCACCGCCACCCATGGTGATCGACCCCGAGAAGCGGTACACGGCGACCATGGCCACGTCGAAGGGCACCATGGTCATCGAGCTGGACCCGGCGGCCGCCCCGAAGACGGTCAACAACTTCGTCTTCCTGGCCCGCTACCACTACTTCGACGGGATCGTCTTCCACCGCATCATCCCGGGCTTCGTCCTCCAGGGGGGTGACCCGGAGGGCACGGGGCGAGGCGGTCCCGGCTACCGCTTCGCCGACGAGCTGCCCAAGCCGGGGCGCTACCAGGTCGGGTCGCTCGCCATGGCCAATGCCGGCCCGGACACCAACGGCAGCCAGTTCTTCGTCATCAGCGGGCCGGACGGCGTTCGGCTCCCGCCGCAGTACTCGCTGTTCGGCGCGGTCGTCTCGGGCGGGGACGTCGTACAGGCGATCGACGCCGTCGGGACGCGCTCGGGGTCCCCGACCGAGCAGGTGGTCATCGAGTCGGTGACCGTCGAGGAGCAGTAGGCCACCCGCCGCTACCCCGCCCGCCGTCAGCTCCCTCCGAGCGCCTCCAGGCCAGCCGGGGAGGGCGCGCCGTCGACGAACACGGTGATGCCGCTCCCGGCCGCCCGCCACGCGCCGGCGGTGCGCACCAGCGCCGTCCGCTCGGGGAGGCCCACCACGGGGAGACCGCGGGGGGCCAGGGCGACGGACCGATGCAGCTTCTCGCCCGTGAGGTCCTCCGCGGCCTCGCCGAAGTGCGTGACGAGCGCCAGTCCCTCGACGAGCCCGAGCCCCACGGTGAGCGCCCCGCCCCGCGGGTCGACCATCGGATCGGTGAGGACCATCGCCCCGGCGCCGGAGCCGGCCACGACGGCCCCGTCGGCCCACGCCTGCCGGAGGGCGTCGAGGACCTTGGATCCCTTGAGCACCGACCGCAAGTGCAGCGGTGAGCCGTCGCTGAGGTAGACGAACCGCGCCCGTCGGACGACCTCGGCCGCGCCCTCGTCCTCGGCGTCGCGCCGCCCGAGCACCATCAGCCCTTCGACGCGCCCCCCAAGTGCGGCGAACCACTCGGCCGCGCGCAGCACGACGCGCTCGGGGCGCTCGTAGGCGGCCGCGGTGGGCAGCACCACGACCTCGTCGTGTCCCGACGCGGCCAACAGCTCGCCGTCGAAGCTGCAGCCGTCGGTCCACTCTCCCCCGCCGACGAGGGCCAACGGCCCCGTGCTCGTCTCCATGCCGGCCACTCTTGCACGTCGCCGTCGCCCCCATGGCGCTCAGGGGGAGGCCGGGCAGCGACGTCCCGGCACCGTGTGGACCCGCAGGCGGCGCCGCCGATCCTCAGACCCCGCCAGCCGACCAGTCCGTCCGGAAGGCGTAGCGGTCGCCGCGCACCATGCTCTGGCGCCACTCGACCCGCGTGTCGCCCGCCGTGGCCAGGCGCTCGACGACGAGCACGGCCGAGCCGCGCGCCAGCCCCAACAGCTCCCGCAGCGACCGGTCCGGCACCTCGGGGCGGATCCGCTCGTAGCCGCCCGTGACCCGCACACCGCAGCACGCCGCCAGCACGTCGTAGAGGGAGCCGCTGCGCAAGTCGGCGTCGAGAAGCCCGGCGGCCAGCGTCGCCGGCAGCCAGGACCGGTGGAGGCTGAGCGGCTCGTCACCCACGTAGCGCAGCCGCTCGACGAGCACGACCTCGTCGTCGGGGTCGAGGCCGAGATGCTCGGCCACCTGCCCGGCGCGCACCAGCTGCTGGACCAGCACCTCGCTGTGCTCGCGCAGGCCCAGGTCCTGTGCCGTCCGCGCCAGGCTGTAGAGGGTGTTGAGCGGCTGCTCCAGCGGCGGGGCCGCCAGGGAGGTCCCACGCCCGCGCTGCCGGACGATCATGCCCTCGCCCTGCAGGCGCCGGAGCGCCTCGCGCACCGTCTGACGGCTGATCCCGTACTGGTGGCGCAGCTCCTCGTCGGTCGGGAACCGCTCGTCGAGCTCGCCGGTCGCCACCCGCCGTCGAAGGTCGGCGAGCAGCTGCGCCCACAGCGGCAGCGGGCTCGTCCGGTCGAGTGCGGCGGGGGCGCGACCGGTCACCCGAGACCCACCACCAAGGAGATCACGCCACCGGCCGGGGCGAGCACCAGGGCCGGTACGATGACGACACCACCACCGGTGCCGACGACGCCGAGCCAGCCGGCACCGATGCCCAGCACCAGCGGGGCGAGGCCCCACGGCCAGGCCACGTGCTGGGCGGCCACCGCCAGGAGCAGCTGAGGCACAAAAGTACTTATGTACGTACTTTAGCAGCCCGAACGCCTGGCGTCACCCCCTGGCGAAGGGAGCCGACCAGATCTCGCTCCGGTGCTCGATCGAGAAATGCCCCGGCGCTGGCCCGGGAGCGCCCGATTAACCTTGTCCACCATGGCATTGACGCGCATCGGGATCGTGGGCTCGGGGATCATGGCGTCGGGCGTCGCCGAGGTCGCGGCCGCGCACGGCCACGAAGTGGTCCTGCGGAGCCGGAGCCAGTCGACCGTCGAGGGCATGCTCGCCGGCCTCGAGAAGTCGCTCGCGAAGCAGGTGGAGAAGGGAAAGCGCACCGCCGACGAGCGCGACGGCATCCTCGGCAAGATCAGGGCCACCTCCGACTTCGACGCGCTGGCCGACGCCGACCTCGTCATCGAATCGGTCGTCGAGGACCTCGCCGTGAAGAAGCACCTCTTCTCGGAGCTCGACCGGGTCTGCGGCGACGCCACCATCTTGGCGACCAACACCTCCACCCTCCCGGTGGTCGAGCTCGCCATGGAGACCGGCCGGCCCGAGAAGGTGTGCGGCATCCACTTCTTCAATCCGGCGCCGGTCATGCCGCTCGTGGAGATCGTCCGGCCGCTCACCGCCTCCGACGAGACGGTCGCCGCCGCCCTTGCCTTCGCCGAGGCGTGCGGGAAGGAGCCGGTGGAGGTGCAGGACCGCGCCGGCTTCGTGGTGAACGCCCTGCTGTTCCCCTATCTCAACAACGCCGTCCGGATGCTCGAGCAGGGGGTGGCCACCAAGGAGGGCATCGACGCCGCCATGAAGGGTGGTTGCGGCTTCCCCATGGGGCCGTTCGCCCTGCTCGACCTGGTCGGGCTCGACACGTCCCTTGCCATCCTCGACGCGCTGTACGCCGAGTTCCGGGACCCCAACTTCGCCCCGGTGCCCCTCCTGCGCAGGATGGTCACGGCCGAGAAGCTGGGACGGAAGTCCGGGGAGGGCTTCTACAGCTACCGGTGACCGCACCGGTGACCGGCGTGGTCGTCGACCGGTCCCGCACCGGGCACAATTGAGGGGCGGCGATCCGCCAGACGGCGACCCGCTCGCGGGGACCCACAGGCGGCGACGACCCAGGAGGCGAGATGGCAACGGACCGACCGGCGGCCGAGCGACCGGCACGGGCGAAGCCGTGGATGATGCGGACCTACTCGGGGCACTCCACAGCGCAGGCCTCGAACGAGCTCTACCGCACCAATCTGGCCAAGGGTCAGACGGGCCTCTCCATCGCCTTCGACCTGCCGACCCAGACCGGTTACGACCCCGATGCCCTGGAGGCCGCCGGCGAGGTCGGCAAGGTGGGGGTGCCCGTGGTGCACCTCGGGCACATGTCGGAGCTCATGGCCGGCATCCCCGTCGGCGAGATGAACACGTCGATGACGATCAACGCCACGGCGCCCTGGCTGCTCGGCCTGTACGTCGCCAACGCGCAGGACGAAGGGGTCGACCCGACGGCGCTGCAGGGCACCACCCAGAACGACATCGTGAAGGAGTACCTGAGCCGGGGCACGTTCATCTTCCCGCCCGGGCCGAGCCTCCGCCTCACTGTCGACACCATCGCCTACACGGTGCGCCACGTCCCCAAGTGGAACCCGGTCAACGTCTGCAGCTACCACCTCCAGGAGGCGGGGGCGACGCCGGTGCAGGAGATCGCCTACGCCCTGGCGACGGCCATCGGCATCCTGGACGCCGTGCGCGCATCCGGCAAGGTGGAGGCCGCCGAGCTCCCGCAGGTGGTGGGCCGCATCAGCTTCTTCGTCAACTCCGGCGTCCGGTTCGTGGAGGAGACGTGCAAGATGCGGGCGTTCACGGCGATGTGGGACCGCATCTGTCGCGAGCGCTACGGCGTCGAGGACCCCAAGCTGCGGCGGTTCCGTTACGGCGTCCAGGTCAACTCGCTCGGGCTCACCGAGCAGCAGCCGGAGAACAACGTGCCCCGCATCGTGCTCGAGACCTTGGGGGTGACGCTGTCGGCGTCGGCCCGCGCCCGGGCGATCCAGCTCCCCGCCTGGAACGAGGCCCTCGGCCTGCCCCGTCCGTGGGACCAGCAGTGGTCCCTGCGCATCCAGCAGATCCTCGCCTACGAGTCCGACCTCCTCGAGCACGAGGACATCTTCGAGGGCTCGCGGGTCATCGAGGCCAAGACCGCCGAGCTGGTCGAAGCCGCCTCCGCCGAGCTCGACGACGTCCTGGCCCTCGGGGGCGCCTTCGAGGCCATCGAGGAGCTGAAGACCCGGCTGGTGCGGAGCCAGGCCGCCCGGGTGGCCCGCATCGAGTCCGGCGAGCAGCAGGTCGTGGGGGTCAACTGCTTCACGGAGACCGCCCCGTCGCCGCTGACCGGCGACGAGGGCGCCGGCAGCATCCTCAAGGTCGACCCCACCGTCCAGGCGCGGCTGCAGGAGGACGTGGCGGCGTGGCGGGCACGGCGGGATGCGGCCGCCGTTGCCCGCGCCCTCGACGAGCTGCGGCGGGCGGCGGCCGACGAGCGGGAGAACATCATGCCGGCCACGATCGCCCTGGCCCACGTCGGCGGGACCACGGGCGAGTGGGCGGGCGTGCTGCGCGAGGTGTTCGGCGAGTACCGGGCGCCGACGGGGGTGTCGGGCGCGACCGGCGGACGATCGGCGGCCACCCCCACCGACACCGCCCGCGCGGCAGCGGCCCGGGTGCGGGCGCTGGCCGCGGCGACGGGTGGCCCGCCGCGCCTGCTGGTCGCCAAGCCGGGACTCGACGGCCACTCGAACGGCGCCGAGCAGATCGCCGTTGCCGCCCGTGACGCCGGCTTCGAGGTCGTCTACCAGGGGATCCGTCTCACCCCGGCCCAGATCGTGGCCGCCGCCCGGGACGAGGACGTCGACGTCGTGGGGCTGTCGATCCTGTCCGGCTCGCACCTCGAGCTCGTGCCCGAGGTGCTGGACCGCCTCCGCCAGGCGGGGGTGGACGCCCCGGTGGTGGTCGGGGGGATCATCCCGCCCGACGACGCCGACGTCCTGCGCGGCAAGGGGGTGGCCGCCGTCTACACGCCCAAGGACTTCGAGCTGGAGCGGATCGTCGGCGACCTGGCCCGGCTGGCGGAGGAGCGCCGCCGCCGCTGACCGAGCCGACCGCCCGGTGGCTGGCTCAGTGCAGCCAGGGGCGGTCGCGCCGTGCCGGCAGCGGGCGCGACCACCATCGCCCGCTGAAGCGCCAGGCCAGATGCGGCTCCGCAGGGCGCGGCGCCGGCGCCACCGCTCGGAGCTGGAGCTGGTCCACGGCGGCCGCCACCAGGGCGACCACCAGCGGGTCGGGCTCCGGGCGTGGCCGGAGGCCGCCGGCGGCCACCGCCGCCTCGCTCACAGGGGCACGTTCCCGTGCTTGCGGCGGGGCAGTTCCTCGCGCTTCGAGACGAGCATGGCGAGGCTCCTGGCGAGCACCTTGCGCGTGTCGGCCGGGGAGATGACGTCGTCGACGTACCCACGCTCGGCGGCGATGTAGGGGTTGGCGTAGCGCTCGGTGTACTCCTCGACGAGCTCGGTCCGCCGTGCCACCGGGTCGGCGGCCTCGGCCAGCTCGCGGCGGTACACGATCTCGACGGCACCCTGGGGTCCCATGACGGCCAGCTCGGCCGACGGCCAGGCGAAGGCCAGGTCGGCGCCGATCGACTTCGAGTTCATGACGACGTAGGCGCCGCCGTAGGCCTTGCGGGTGACGACCTGGATCCGGGGCACGGTCGCCTCGCAGTAGGCGTAGAGGAGCTTCGCCCCGTGCCGGATGATGCCGCCGTGCTCCTGGTCGGTGCCGGGCATGAACCCCGGCACGTCGACGAAGGTGACGAGGGGGATGTTGAAGGCGTCGCACGTGCGCACGAACCGGGCGGCCTTCTCCGACGAGTCGATGTCGAGCACCCCGGCCAGCACCGCCGGCTGGTTGCCCACGACACCCACCACCCGCCCGTCGATGCGGGCGAACCCGCACGTGATCGACATCGCCCAGTGCGAGTGGACCTCGAGGTACTCGCCGCCGTCGACCACGGCGGTGATGACCCGCTTCATGTCGTAGGGCTGGTTGGGCGACGCCGGCATGAGGTCGACGAGCTCGGGGGCCTCCCGCTCGGGGTCGTCGTCGGTGACGACCGGCGGCGGCTCCTCCAGGTTGTTGGCCGGCAGGAACGACAGCAGGTACCTCACGTCGTCCAGGCAGGCCTTCTCGTCGGGGGCCACGAAGGTCGCCACCCCGGACTTGGTGGCATGGCTCATCGCCCCGCCCAGCTCCTCCAAGGTGACGTCCTCGCCCGTGACCGTCTTCACCACGTCGGGCCCGGTGATGAACATGTGCGAGGTGCCCTGCACCATGAAGACGAAGTCCGTGATGGCCGGCGAGTAGACGGCGCCCCCGGCGCACGAGCCCATGATCACGCTGATCTGCGGGATGACGCCTGAGGACCCGACGTTCCGCCGGAAGATGCCGCCGTAGTAGTGGAGCCCGACCACGCCCTCCTGCACCCGGGCCCCGCCGCCGTCGTTGATCCCGATCATGGGCACGCCCAGGGAGGCAGCCAGGTCCATGACCTTGTGGATCTTCTCGCCGAAGACCTCCCCGAGGGAGCCGCCGTTGACGGTGGGGTCCTGGCTGAAGATGCACACCCGTCGCCCCTCGACGGTCCCGAAGCCGGTGACGACGCCGTCGGTGTAGGGCCGCTGGTCGTCGGTCAGGCCCGGCATCCGGCTGCGGGCCAGCATGTCGAGCTCCTGGAACGACCCCTCGTCGAGGAGGTAGTCGATCCGCTCCCGGGCCGTCATCTTCCCGCGGCTGTGCTGGCGCTCGACGGCCCGCTCGCTCCCGGCGTGGAGGGCCTGATCCTTGCGGATGGCCAGCTGCTCCAGCCGCTCGGCGATGGTGTGCTCCATGACGACCGAGGTTACCGAACCCCGTGTGGCAGCCCCAACGCCGAACCGCCCAGCGGCGGGCGCTACTCCTGGACGAGCTCGATGAGGGTGCCGAACGCGCCCTTGGGGTGCACGAAGGCGACGGTGGTCCCCCGCGACCCGGGCCGCGGGGCGGCGTCGATCATCCGGCCGCCGGCGTCGAGGACGGCGCGGAGGGCGGCGGCGCAGTCGGCCACGCGGTAGCCCACATGGTGGAGCCCTTCCCCCCTGGCCGCCAGGTACCTGGCCACGGGTGAGTCGCCCCGGGTGGGGGTGAGCAGCTGGACGAAAGAGTCGGCCACCTGGAGGAGCGCCTCTTCGACCCCGTCGCTCTCGACCCGCTCGCGGTGCGCCACGGTCGCGCCGAAGGCCGCCCCGTACCACGCGATGGCCGCCTCGAGGTCGTGGACGGCGATGGCCACGTGGTCGATCTCGGTGAGGAGGCCTCCGGAGGCCGCCGCACCGGTCCCGGCGGCCGCCGGCTCGGCGGTCATGCCCCGTGCCGCCGGAAGAGGGTGATGCGGTCCTCGCCGACCCGCGCCCGCAGCGCGGGGTCGTCGATCCCGAGCCCCTCGCTCGGCGCCAGGCACAGGACCCCGATCTTTCCCTCGTGGAGGTTGTGGTGGACCTGATAGGCGGCCTCCCCCACCTCCTCCAGCGGGTACACGGCGGACAGCGGCGGCAGGATCTTGCCCTCGCACACCAGGCGGTTGGCGTCCCACGCCTCCCGGTAGTTGGCGAAGTGGGAGCCCTTGATGGTCTTGAGCTTCATCCACAGGTGGCGGTTGTCGTACTCGATCATGTAGCCAGAGGTGGCGGCGCAGGTGACCACCGTGCCCGCCCGCTTGCAGGCGAAGACCGATGCCCCCATGGTCTGGCGGCCCGGGTGCTCGAAGACGATGTCGGGGTCCTCGCCGACCAGGTCGCGGATGTCCTTGCCGAACCGGCGCCACTCCGACTCGTCCTGGGTGTGCTCGTCCTTCCAGAAGCGGTAGCCCTTGGCCCGACGGTCGATGACGGCCTCGACGCCGAGGTCGCGGAGGAGCTCGGCCTTCTCAGGCGAGGACACGACGCCGATGGGCGTCGCACCGGCGTTCAGCACGTACTGGACGGCGAAGCTGCCGAGCCCCCCGGTCGCTCCCCACACGAGGACGCGGTCGCCCTGGGTGACCGGCGCCCCGTTGTGGGAGACGAGCATGCGGTACGCCGTCGAGTTGCACAGGGCGTTGACGGCCGCCTCCTCCCACGTGAGGTGCGCAGGCTTGGGCATCAGCTGGTTGGCCTTCACGACCGTGATGTCGGCGAGGCCGCCGAAGTTGGTCTCGAAGCCCCAGATCCGCTGGTTGTTGGCCAGCATCGAGTCGTCGTGGGCGGTGGGGTCCTGGTCGTCGACGTGGTTGCAGTGGACGGTGACCTTGTCGCCGGGACGCCAGTTGCGCACGAGGGAACCGGTGCGCAGCACCACGCCGGCGACGTCGGAGCCGACGACGTGGTGGTCGAGCGCGTGCCGGGCGCCCCACTCGCTCTCGCGTCCCAGCCGGTCGAGGAAGGCGAAGGTGGGGAGCGGCTCGAAGATGGAGGTCCACACGGTGTTGAAGTTGATGGCCGAGGCCATCACGGCCACGTACGCCTCGTCGGGGGCGAGCTCGGGCAGCGGCACCTCGCCGACGTGGAGAGACGTGCGGGGATCCTTCTCCTGGGAGGGAACGCCCTCGAACATGGCGACGTCGTCACGCCGGACGAAGGCGGCCCGGTAGCTCTCGGGCAGGGGCATCCCCGCCAGCTCGTCGCCGGCGGCACCCCTCACCACGGCCTCGAGGATCTCGCTCATGCGCACCGACGATACCGGACGCCGTAGAATCGAGGTCCGGTCGGTTCGCCCGGCCATCGTCCCAGCGCAGCGGGGCTGCACGGTCCTGGTCGCGCCGCTCATCCGGAGGTAGCCATGCCCGGTTCGGTCATCGTCGCAGGAGCCCGGACGCCGATCGGCAAGCTGTCGGGGGCGCTGGCCTCGTTCACCGCCATGGACCTCGGCGGGTTCGCCATCGCCGCCGCCCTCGAGCGGGCCGGGATCCAGCCCGACCAGGTCGACTACGTCCTCATGGGCCAGGTGCTCCAGGCCGGCCAGGGCCAGATCACCGCGCGCCAGGCGGCCGTGAAGGGAGGGATCCCGTTGTCGGTGCCGGCGACGACCGTCAACAAGGTCTGCCTCTCCGGGCTGAACACCATCTACCTGGCGGACCAGATGATCGCCGCCGGTGACGCCGAGATCGTGGTGGCCGGCGGCATGGAGTCGATGACCAAGGCCCCGCACCTCCTTCCGGGGGCACGCGCCGGGATCCGCATCGGCGACGCCACCCTGGTCGACTCGATGATGCACGACGGGCTCACGTGTGCGTTCGACGAGTGCGCCATGGGCCTGGCCACCGAGCGCTACAACGAAACGGTCGGCATCACCCGGGAGCGCCAGGACGCCTTCTCCGCGGCGTCCCACGAGAAGGCGGCGGCGGCCACCAAGGAGGGCCGCATGGGCGAGGAGATCGCCCCCGTCCACGTGCCGCAGCGCAAGGGCGACCCGCTGGTGGTCGACACCGATGAAGGGATCCGACCGGGCACCACCGCCGAGTCGCTGGGCGCGCTCCGGCCGGCGTTCGACAAGGCGGGCACCATCACCGCCGGCAACGCCTCGCAGATCTCCGACGGTGCCGCCGCCGTCATCGTGATGTCGCGGGCCAAGGCCGAGGAGCTGGGGGTCACCCCGCTCGGCGAGCTGGTCAGCTACGGCCAGGTGGCCGGGCCCGACCCGTCCCTGCTCCTCCAGCCGTCCCGGGCCATCGCCCAGGCGCTCGGCAAGGCCAGCAAGGCGGTGGCCGACGTCGACCTGTTCGAGATCAACGAGGCCTTCGCCGCCGTCGGCCTCGCCTCGGCGGACGAGCTCGGGATCCCCGAGGACAAGGTGAACGTCAACGGCGGCGCCATCGCCCTCGGCCATCCGGTCGGCATGTCGGGCACGCGCATCGCGCTGACGGTGCTGTACGAGCTGCGGCGGCGGGGCGCCAGCCTGGCGGCCGTGGCACTGTGCGGCGGCGGCGGCCAGGGCGACGCCGCCCTGCTGCGCTCGCTCGCCTGAGCGCGGACGGTGCGGGCACGCCTCGTCGCCGGGCCATGCCCCGCTCGTCGCCTGGCCATGCCCCGCCGCACGGCGCCGTGTCTGTGATACTCCCCGGATGAGCTCGGCACCATCGGGACCGGCCCACGCGTCGCCGGTCGTCGTCCTCAACTTCGGGGCCCAGTACGCCCAGCTCATCGCCCGGCGCGTCCGGGAAGCTCGGGTGTTCAGCGAGATCCTCCCCCACACCACGCCCGTGGCCGAGGTCCTGGCCCGCCGGCCGGCGGCGATCATCCTCTCCGGCGGCCCCTCGAGCGTCTACGAAGCGGGCGCGCCGGCGGTTGATCCGGCGCTCCTGCGGGCCGGGGTCCCGACCCTGGGCATCTGTTACGGCTTCCAGGCCATGGCGGAGGCGCTCGGCGGCACGGTCGAGCGAACCGATCGGCGGGAGTACGGGCGGACCCGGGCCCAGGTGGACACCGGTGCCCAGCTCTTCGCCGGCCAGCCCGACGCCCAGGACGTCTGGATGTCCCACGCCGACGCCGTGGTCCAGCCACCCCCCGGGTTCCGGGCGACCGCCTCGACGGCCGAGACCCCGATCGCCGCCTTCCAGGACGAGTCCGGACGGCTGTGCGGCGTGCAGTGGCACCCCGAGGTCGTGCACACGGCCCATGGCCAGCAGGTGCTCGAGCGCTTCCTCCACCACGCCGCCGGCATCACGCCCACGTGGACGACCGCCTCGATGCTGGAGGAGGCCGTCGCCGACGTGCAGCGCAAGGTCGGCGACGGTCGTGCCATCTGCGGCCTGTCGGGTGGCGTCGACTCGGCGGTGGCGGCGGCGCTGGTGCACCGGGCCATCGGCGACCGCCTCACGTGCGTGTTCGTAGACCACGGGCTCCTCCGCCAGGGCGAACGCGAGCAGGTCGACCGGGACTTCGTCGCGGCGACCGGCATCCGCCTCAAGACGGTGGACGCCGCCAAGCAGTTCCTCGACGCGTTGGCCGGCGTCCGCGACCCCGAGCAGAAGCGCAAGATCGTGGGCCGCGAGTTCATTCGGGCCTTCGAGGAGGCGGCCCGGGAGGTCGAGGGCGAGGGGGGCGGCCCGGAGCACCTCGTGCAGGGCACCCTCTACCCCGACGTCGTCGAGTCGGGCGACGGCGCCGGCGGCTCCACCATCAAGTCGCACCACAACGTCGGCGGCCTCCCGGCCGACCTCGGCTTCTCGCTCGTCGAGCCGCTGCGGGCCCTTTTCAAGGACGAGGTACGCGCCCTCGGCCTCGAGCTCGGGCTGCCCGAGACCATCGTCTGGCGCCACCCGTTCCCGGGCCCCGGGCTCGCCATCCGCATCGTGGGCGAGGTGACGGCCGAGCGCCTGACCGTGCTGCGGCAGGCCGACGCCATCGCCCGCGAGGAGCTGGCCGTGTCCGGTCTCGACCGCGCCGTGTGGCAATTCCCCGTGGTGCTCCTGGCCGACGTCCGCTCGGTCGGCGTGCAAGGCGACGGCCGCACGTACGGGCACCCCGTGGTGCTGCGCCCGGTGAGCAGCGAGGACGCCATGACCGCGGACTGGTCCCGCCTCCCCTACGACCTCCTCGAGCGGATCTCCACCCGTGTCACCAACGAGGTCTCCGAGGTGAACCGGGTCGTGCTGGATGTCACGAGCAAGCCGCCCGGCACCATCGAGTGGGAGTGACCGGGACGACGGTGTCGGACCCGGGGCCCTCGATCCGTCAGTCGAACGGCGGGGCGAAGCATCCGGCGACGGTGCCGGAGCCGGCCGCCACGTCCCGCCACCGCTCCACCGGCAGGCGGTAGACGGCCACCCCGCAGGTTGGGAACCGATCGGGCATCGCCCCGCGCTCGTCCGGGTCGCGCTCGGCGACCATGCCGAGGGCCGCACGGTGGATCGTGGGGTTGTGCCCGACCACCATGACGGCCGACACCCCGTCGTCGACCGTGCGGACCTCGTCGAGAAGCTCGTCGGGTGTCGCCCGGTACAGGGCGGGGCGCAGGTCGAGCTCGGCGGGGATGGCGGCCCCCGCGGCCTCGGCGGTCTGCACGGTCCGCCGCGCGGTGGAGCACAGCGCCACCGTGGGGAGGTCGACGACCGCGAGCCCGAAACGGTCGCCCGCCAAGCGGCGGCCCAGGGCCTCGGCGTCACGCCGCCCGCTCGGGGTGAGCAGCCGGTCGTGATCGCTGCCCCCCGCCCGGGGGTCGGGGACGGCGGTGGCGTGCCGGACCAGCCACAGCACCCGGCCCGGGGAGCCAGCCGTCACGACGCGGGGACGCTCGTCACGCGGTGACCTGACGCCGCCCCTCGAGAGCACGGCCGAGCGTCAGCTCGTCCGCGTACTCGAGGTCGCCACCGACGGGCAGGCCGCTGGCGATGCGGGTGACGGTGACCTCCAGGGGTCCCAACATGCGGGCGAGGTACATGGCGGTGGCCTCGCCCTCCAGGTTGGGGTTCGTACAGAGGATGACCTCCTTCGCCCCTTCGGCGCCGACCCGCTCCAGCAGCTCACGCACCCGGAGCTGGTCGGGCCCGACGCCCTCCAGCGGGTTGAGGGCGCCCTGCAGCACGTGGTACCGGCCCCGGAACTGCTGGGTGCGCTCGACAGCGACGATGTCGCGGGGATCCTCGACGACGCACAGGACCGTCGGGTCCCGGCGCTCGTCGCTGCACACGTCGCACAGCTCACCGGCCTCGGCGACGTTGAAACAACGGGAGCACAGCGTCGTCCGCTCCTTCACGGCCAGGATCGCCGCGGCGAGGCGCCCGGCGTCCTCACCGGGGATCTTGAGCACGTGGAAGGCGATGCGCTGCGCCGACTTCGGGCCGATCCCGGGTAGGCGCCCGAGCTCGTCGATCAGCGCGCGCAAGGGACCCGTGTACATCAGCCCGTGACCTCCTCGGCCCCCGGGAAGGCCTCGAGGACCTTGGCGTGGGCCACCGACAGGGCCGAGCCGGTGTCGGCGGCTGTGGGGTCGAAGTCGTCGTCGGGGTCGATCCCCATGCCGTGGTCGGGGGCGGCCGTGGGGCCCTCGGGCGGCACGACGTGGCCGGGGTCCGCCGCCGACGAACCGCCCGGCGCCCCTGGGCCTCCGTCGACCACGAGCTCGAGCGACATCGACACGCCGAAGTGGGCCGAGATCGCCTCCTCGACAACACCCTGCAGTTCGCGGCACCGGTCCCGGTGGGCCGCGTTGGGCAAGGCGAAGGTCGCCACGCCCCCCTCGACGGCGGTGAACCGCCCCGCGCTGAAGAAGGCCTTCACCCGCCCCGGCAGTCCCCGCAGGACGTGGTCGCCCCAGGCCTCGACCAGCTGGTCCCGGTCGGGCGGCGTCCCGGTGGCCGGCACGGCGGGTGGGGACGCGGTGGCGGGTGGGGACGCGGTGGCGGGTGGGGACGCGGTGGCGGGTGGGGACGCGGTGACCGGCTCGCCGCCGGACGAGGACGCAGATGTCGGCGCGCTCGGTGGAGGAGGTGCTGCGAGAGGCGGGGGTGCCGGGGCGGTGGGAGGCTCTGGTGCGGCTGGCGACGCCTCGGCTGGCGACGCCTCGCCCCTTCCGGGCTCGACCGGCAGCGGCGCCGGCCGTCCGGCACCGGCACGCTGGCGGCGAAGGGCGCCGAGGCTCGGCCGGGCACCGGGCGCTGCAGCGCCGTCCGGGACGCTCGGGCCGGCGTCGCCTCCTGCGCTCCCACTGGCTGCTGCAATTGGACGGGCGGCGGTCGCTTGGTTCGAGCCGGGTGGGGGCAGCGACGCCCCCGCCATTGCCGCCCCGCTTGCCCCTCCTGGAACGCCGAGCGCGGCGACCGACCGCTCGAGCCGGGCCAAACGGTCTGCCAGCGCCGCCGGGCTGTCGTCCAGCTCGGGCCGCACCAGCCGCACCAGCGCCACTTCGAGGACGACGCGGGGATCCGGCGCGTCGCGCATGTCCACCTGGGCCTTGCCGAGGACCTCGATCGCCCGGACCAGGCGGGGGAGCCCGATCAGCCGCGCCTGCTCGGCCAGGCGGGCGGCGTCGCCCGCCACCGCGCCGAGGAGGTCCGGGGCGAACGAGACGAGGAACGCCTGCCGCAGCTCGTCGACGAGCTCCGTGGCGAGCTGCTGCGGTCCCCAGCCAGCCTCGTGGAGCCGGGCCACCGCCACCAAGGCACCCGGTGCGTCCTCTTCGGCAAGGGCGTCACTCAGCGCCGTGACCTCGGGACGGAGGCCCTCGGCTCCACCCGCCGCCGCGACCTGGTCGAGCGCCGACAGCGTGTCGCGTGCCGACCCCCGGCCCCGTCGGACCACGACCGAGAGCGCCCGCTCGTCGAGGTCCAGGCCCGCTGCGACGTTCACGTCCCGAACCAGTTCGGCCAAGGTGTCTGCCGGCAGCAACCCGAACTCGAAGTGCTGGGTCCGGCTCCGGATGGTCGGCGGGACCTTCTGGGGGTCGGTGGTCGCCAGGACGAAGACCACGTGGCCCGGCGGCTCCTCGAGCGTCTTGAGCAGGGCGTTGGCCGCCGCCGGCGAGAGCATGTGGACCTCGTCGACGATGTACACCTTCCACTGGCCCGGCGTTCCCAGGGCGGCGTGCGCGATCAGGTCCCGCATGGCGTCGACCCCGTTGTTCGAGGCGGCGTCGAGCTCGTGGACGTCGAGCGATGCGCCCCTGGCGATCTCGAGGCACGAGGCGCACGCGCCGCACGGCTCGCCGTCCCGGGGATCGGCGCAGTTCAATGCCCGGGCGAGGATGCGGGCGGTCGACGTCTTGCCCGTGCCTCGGGGGCCGCTGAAGAGGTAGGCGTGGGCCACCCGGCCTTCCCGCACCGCCCCTTGCAGGGCCCGCACTACGTGCGATTGTCCCCGGAGCTCGCCGAAACGGCCAGGACGGAACCGCCGATAGAGGGAGACGAAGTTGTCGTCGCCGGCAAGGGACGTGACGTCGTGCGCGGTGCGTTCGTCGCCATCCACGGCGGCGAGCCTACTGGGGCGCCGCGACACGCCGACGCTCGGCCAGGGGCCGCGGCAAGAGGCCTGTGGGCCGGCAGGGAGGACCGGCAGCGGGCGGGCGTCCCGGCGGGCGCTGACCGAGGAGGACGGACAACGGCCGCCGGCGTCCGGCGCCCGGTGCGATGGCCAGGTTGGCTACGGCACACGGCCTCACCCGCTGAGAGCTGCTGCCTTCCGACCCTGACTCGGTTCACGAGCGGCCGTTGCGCAGGACCCGGCCACCGCACCCGGCGCCGGCCAACCGGCTAGCGCCCGCCTAGGTTACCCGGCGGCGGCGGATAGCCTGTCCAGGCTGTACCGGGAGGCGTGCGAGAGCGGCCGAATCGGCACGATTGGAAATCGTGTGTGGGGCAACCCACCGTGGGTTCAAATCCCACCGCCTCCGCTGTGAGTTGGTTGCGGGGCGCCCAGCGCGGATGTGCGGGCTCGGGCGGCACCTCGTCGCCGACTGCCTCGACACCGGCGGCAGACGGATGCTGGTGGCTGCCGTCGCGCACGCGGCGCTCGCCACCTGCGAAGGGGCGTGGGACGTGATCCTCCCGAACGTCCGTGACCCGCCCTCCGTCACGATCCGCCGCCCACCCCGGGACTGGTCGCACCGGCCGTCGGCTCACCCTGCGCCGGGAGCCGTCACCGGCGGCTCGGTCAACCGGAAGTAGACGTCGAAGGCCGGGTCGAGCACGCCGCGCAAGCTCAGCCAGTACAGCCGGGCGAACGCCATCTTCATGAGGTGCTTCAGGCGGCTCGGCGGGGCGGGGACGACCGGCGCGTCATAGCTGCCGGCCACGAACGTCGCCCGCCCGCCGGCCAGGTCGAGCGGGCAATGGGTCCTGCCGCCGAAATTGGCTTGGTGCCCGCTGAGCGTCCGAGCCACGACCTTCGCCTCGAGGTGGGCCCCGACCCCGGACTTGGACGTGGGGAGGCTCGTGGCATCGCCGATGGCGAATGCCGTGTCCGACCCGAGCACCCGCAGGGTCCGCTGGTCGGTGCGCACGAAGCCGTTCTCGTCCAGGGTGTCGCCCGGCACGTAGGTGATCGGTGCGCCGACGAACGGCGGGACCACGATCGGGAGGTCGCAGTCGATGGTCTCGCCCTCGATGGAGGTGAGCGTGGCGCCCTCCGGGTCGATCCGGTCCAGGTCGAAGAACGTGTGGACTTCGATCCCGCGCGCTTCGAGGATGGGCTCCACGATGCGGTTCATCGGCTCGGCCGGGTACGGCCTGGGATAGGGCGTGAAGAAGACCAGCCGGCTCTGCTCCCGAAGGCCCCGCCGGCGCAGCAACTCGTCGGCCAGCAGGATGCCCTCGATCGGCGACGGCGGGCACTTGCAGATGGCGGTCGCCTGCCCCAGGGCGATCGTGCCCCCCCGGAAGCCGTCGAGATGCTCCCACAGCGTCCGGGCACGGGCGACCGACGAGTGGTAGTCCCCCACACGGGCGCCGATCTCGGCCAGCCCGGGGATCTGGCCAGGGTCGGTGCGGATGCCGGTCCCCACGACCAGGGCGTCGTAGCGCATGCGCTCGCCACCCGCCGTCTCGACCCACTGCTGCTCCAAGTCCACGACGGTCGCCGTGTCCACCACGAAGTGGACGTGCCGGGCGAGGAGGCGGCGCTCGTCGCGCACGAGCCGAGCCCGCGACCCCTGGAACGCCGCGTACAGGAGCCCGGGCTGGAAGAGGTGCTGATCGGACTCGCTGAGGACGGTCACGTCGAATCGTCGGGGGTCCAGGCTGTTGGCAAGGATGGTGCCACCGCTCCCGCCGCCCAAGATGAGGACGCGTTGCCGCATGTCAGCGCCGCTGGATCTCGATGACGACGACGATCTTCCCGTCCGACTCCTCGAGCGAGAGAATCGGGTTGCCGGTGCGGTCCGACCAGGCGCGGGCGTCCGACGTCACGCCGGGATCGGTGGCCCACAGCTCGATGACGTCGCCCACCTTCGATCGCCGGTACGCCATCGACAGATCCGTGATCGGGCCCGGACAGCTCGATCCCCGGGAGTCCACGAGGGTGTGCTGCACGGCTGGGGTGCTCATGGCTGCCTCCTTTGCTCGACGGCACCGCTCCTCGGCCCGAGCGCCGCCCGGCGGGCGGGCGCCCGGCGGGCGGGCGCCCGGGCGCCCGTACGCGCCGTCGCCGGACCAGATCAGATGAAGAACGTCTCGCCGCCGTCGGCGACCTGGAGGAAGGTGGCCGCCCCCACTACGTCGTCGACCAGGTCGCTGAAGTCGCCGGGGGTCAGGCCCATGACCGCGCTCATCGTCGAGCAGGCATGGACCTTGGCCCCGAGCTCCTTCGCCTGGCGCAGCATGGTGTCCCACGACTCGACGTGGGCCGCGGCCATCCCCTGTGCGACCGCCGGCGCCAGGGCGGCGAACTCGGCCGGGAACGGTAGCTCGCCAGGCTCCTTGGTGAACGCCTGAAGGGCGAAGCCGGTCACGAACACGTGCACCTCCATCTCCATCGCCGCTCCGGCCTGGGCGAGAATCCCCAGGGGGATGAACTTGTCGGCCGTCCCGCTGAACATCACGATCGAGAGCTTGCCGGCCGCCTGGCGGATGGGGCCGCCCTCCACCTCCGGCGCCGTTGTCACTGCCATGGCAACCTCCTTGCGCGTATGTCACGTCGGTGCAGTCCTAACGGACGCTGCCGTCAACCGCTCCTCTTCTCGTGCCAGCTTCACCGGCGCACGAAATGGCCGTCAGGGCCATCCGGCCCTTCTGTCACTCGTTCGAGCCAGGTACGAAGTCGGCCAGGGCGTTCGTCGTCTGGGTGGCATGGGGCCGCGGCACGAAGTTCCAGTGCGCGCCGTAGGCGAGCGAATGCCCGCCAAAGCGGTGGAGCAGGTCGCTCGCGGCGTCGACGGCCACCTCATCGACCTTCAATGCCATCACGATGGCTCCCGCCCGCAATGCTCGAGCAAGCCCCTCGCAGTACTCGCAGTCACTCGTCATCAGACGTTGGGCGATACGCACCATGCCGACGGCCACGCCATGCCGGCCCACACCGGGGTCGATCGCTGCGAGCCCCTCTTCCCCGGCGAAGATCCACGCGTCATCTGCATCGGTGTAACCAGCGGCGGCCGCTTCCTTCAACGCGGCCCGTCCCTCTGCGGCGTCGTCGAACACGACGAAGAGGCGGTGGCTCGGCGGGAGCACGAAATAGGTACCTGACATGAGGGACCTCCCCACACTGCATCGTCCGCGCCCATCTCGATGCTGCCACCGCACCGGGCGTGCTTGTAGGGACGAACGTCCACTGACTGATGGCGGGACGGCCCGATGACGGAGCCCGGGGAGCTGAGGGCTTCTCGCTCGACGCCGAGCCGGATCGACACTTCGTGGTGCGCTCCCAGCGGCCCACGCCGGCCGAGGAAGCGTCGCTCTCCCCGGCCGAGGCTCGCCGATCCGGGCCCGCGCCGCGTCCGCCCGAGAGGGGCGGCCACGTCGAGTCCCTGCGCGGCGCCCGGTGACGCCATGATGGTGCCTGCCCGGCATGCCCGGACACCCGCCGGGGAGCCCGATCGGGAGCGAGCGAGGACGAGGAGCCGACCGATGGTCCAAGACGGAGATGGCCTGCCGCGGTGGCGGCAGCTGCTGGGTCGCATAGGGGTTTGGGTGTCCGGCCCCGCCATCGACGAGGACCCGGGTGGGCTCGCCCAACTGGTCGAGCGCCTGGGCTACACCGGCCTGTGGATCGGCGGCGGCAACAGCAACGGGGCCGCCTTCCCCCGCCTGGAGGCGCTGCTCGCCGCCACCGACCGATTGGTCGTGGCGACGGGGATCGCCAACATCTGGGCATGGGAGCCCGCCGAGATGGCCCAACAGGCGGGGCGGCTGGCGGCGGCGTTCCCCGACCGCTTCCTGCTCGGCCTGGGCGTGAGCCACGCTCCACTCGTCCAGCAGTTGGGGCGCCGGTACGAGCAGCCCTACAACGCCATGGTCGGCTACCTCGACGCGCTGGACGCCGCCGGCGGGGTACGCCCGCCGCGGGTCCTCGCCGCCCTGGGTGCCCGCATGCTCCGACTGTCGGCCGACCGGGGCGCCGGGGCGCACCCCTACCTGACGACCCCCGAGCACACGGCGAGCGCCCGGTCCGTGCTCGGGCCAGGCCCGCTCCTCGCCCCCGAGCAAGCGGTCGTGCTCGACGACGACGCCGACGTCGCTCGGCAGCGGGCTCGGGACTACCTCGCGCGGTACCTGCACCTCCCGAACTACACCGCGAACCTCCGGCGGCTCGGGTGGGGCGCCAGCGATCTCGAGGGCGGTGGCAGCGACGCCTTCGTCGACGCCCTGGTCCCACACGGGGGGATCGACGACGTCACCCGCATCGTCCAGGCCCACCTCCAGGCCGGTGCCGACCACGTGTGCATCCAGCCCCTCGCCGACGACGGTGTCGACCGGCGCGCGCTCGAGCAGCTCGCACCGGCGCTGACCGCGGAAGCGGCCGGTGGTCCCGGCACCCACCGGTAGCCGGCCTGCACCGTGGACTCCGTGCGCGTCGACGTCTGGCTGTGGGCCGTCCGCCAGTTCCCGTCGCGCTCGGCCGCAACCGAAGCCTGCCGGGGCGGCCACGTTCGCGTGAACGGTGCCCCGGCGAAGCCGGCGGCGCGCCTGCGGCCCGGCGACCGCGTGGAGGCCCGGGTCCACGGGAACGACCGGGTGCTCGAGGTGGTGAAGATCCTCGACAAGCGGGTGGGCGCCCCCGCTGCGGCCGAGTGCTTGGTCGACCGCAGCCCGCCGCCACGCGCCAGGGACGAGCGCGCCTTCGACCGGGACCGGGGCACCGGTCGGCCCACCAAGCGAGACCGACGCCAGCTCGACCGGCTTCGGCGGTAGCGGTGCGGTGCGGTGCGGTGCGGTGCGGTGCGGTGGCTCGCCGCCGCTAGGCCAAGGCGTAGGTCACGACGACGAACGACGTGATCGTGAGGGGCGCCGGCTCGATCGGGACCGGGGGAACCGGTCCACCACGGTGGGCAGGCAGCGCCATCCGGACCGGCCCCACCGGGCCGGCTGTGCCCTCCTCGATTGACCGCACGGCACCGAGCGCGACGCCAGCCGCCGCCGCCAGGTCGGTGGCACGCTGCAGCGCGTCGGCCACGGCAGCCCGCCGGGCCGACCGGCGCGCCATCTCGGGGTCGCTGGCCGTGAGGACGAGCCCGTCGATCTGCAGGGCGTCGCCCCCGATCCGGGCCAGCACGGCCAACAGTTCGCCGGCCCCTCCGAGCCCCTCGACCACCACGTGGAACTGGTACCTGGCCGCGTAACCGACGAGGCGCTGCTCGGGCGGCTGGACGCGCGGACGCAGCATCACGTCAGTGGTGCGCAGCCGCACCGCACTCGGACCCTCCCGAACCGCGTCCGCCACGCGCTCGGCGCGGCGGGCGACCTCGCCGAGTGCGTCGGCGGCCACCGCTGCGTCGACCACCAGGGCGCCGTGGACGACGCAGCGGTCTGGCGCCATCTCGGCCTCGCCGACCCCGCGCACCCGCAGTTCCCCGGGCGCCGGTCCGGCCGCTGCCCCGGGGTGGCCGGCCATCGCTCCGCTTCCGAGCATCGCCCGCGATCCTAGAGAGCACGGGCCGTGGCGTCCCGGCTGGGCCCACGACCGGACCGGCTGGGCCCACGACCGGACCGGCTCGGCCCGCGACCCGGCCGGTCGGCCGGTGAGCGGGCAGCCCCGACCACCCCTCCAGACCCATCCTTGTCACTCCCATTGCAGGGCGATAGGGTCAGCGCGTCCTTGCCGGCGGACGGGGCACCGCCACGGTGCCCGCGAGGGGGCGGTCGATGCAGTTGGCGGGACGGCACGGCGTCGCCGTGCCCGAGACCGAGCTGGGGGAGAGCGCGCCCCCGGAGGCGCCGGTCGACTGTCTCGCGCTCCCGGCCGGCTCGCTCGGCGTCGGAGGGCCGTCACCACGAGCCGCCGACCGGGCGAAGACGGGTGACGGCCCGGTGGCCGGCGTCTTCCCGGCCGACGCCCAGGCGACGGTCCGGGACCGCCTCGTGGAGGCCTGCGCCACCTGCCGCAGCTCGACGCTCCAGCACCTGTGCGACGTCGTGACGAGCACGTGGGCGCCGCCGGCGACCCGGTTCCCGTGGCGCCAGCGGTTCGAGAAGACGGCCCGACGAGGCCTGTGGCGGGTGTGCACGCAATGCGGCTGTGCCTTCCCGCTCGACGCCGCTGCTCGGGATCTGGCAGCTCGCCGGGGCGGCGAGCACCTCGACCCCACCCGCCCGGGTGGCCGGACGGGGGGCGGCCGGTAGCGGCGTCGTGGTGGCGGCGACGAACGGCTCCTTCCCGCTGGCCCGGTCCCTCTCCGTTCAGTCGATCTGGGACCGCAGCCCTGCCAGCCACTCGTCGGCCCGGCGCCAGGCGTCGTCCGCCTCCTGGCGGAGCGTGGCGGCGTGCGCTCCGGCCGCCGGGTAGGACCCGAGGAACTTGACCCGGGTCAGCCGTGCATAGAGGTCGCGGAGGCAGGCCGCGACCACCTCGTCGGCCACGTGACCGCTCAAGTCGATGGCGAAGCAGTACTCGCCGAGGCCTTGCTTGGTGGGGCGGGACTCGAGGCGCGTGAGGTTGATGTTGCGAGCGGCGAACTCCCCCAGGATCCCGTGGAGGCTGCCGGGCCGGTCGGCATCCTGGAAGCAGACGATGCTCGTGCGATCGTGGCCGGTCGGCGCCGGCACCCCGTGCCGGGCAACGGCCAGGAACCGGGTCTGGTTGCCGGGGAAGTCCTCGATGTCCTCCGCGAGGATGTCGAGGCCGTAGAGGTCGGCGGCCAGGCGCGGGGCGATCGCGGCCGTGCCGGGCTCGGGCTGCTCGCCGAGGGTCCGGGCCGCGTCGGCGGTGGACGTGGCGGCGACGGCGTGGGCTCCGGGCAACCGTTCGGAGAGGAACCGCCGGCACTGACCGAGGGCCACCGGGTACGACACGACCCGGCGGACATCGTCGAGGTGCGTTCCCGGCGGTGCCATGAGGTGGAGACGCACGTCGAGGACGACCTCGCGCTGGACCAGCAGGTCCACGTCGAAGATCAGGGCGTCCAGCGTGTCGCGCACCACGCCGTCGATGGCGTTCTCGATCGGGACGAACCCGAGGCCGACGTCTCCCCGGCCGACGGCGTCCAGGACCTCGCCGATGGTCGCCCGAGGCTCCAGGACGGCGGCGGCATAGTCCGGCTGGGTGAGCAGGGCCTCCTCGGTGAACGTGCCGAGTGGGCCGAGGAAGGCGACGGAGGTCGCAGCAGGAGTCACGCCCGGGCAGGATAGTGACCCACATGGACGAGTCCACGCTGCGCCACCTCCTCGCCGACGTCGCCGATGGAACCTGCACGCCGGACGACGCGGTGCGCCGGCTCCGGCGGCTGCCCTTCGCCGACCTCGGGTTCGCCCGGGTCGACCATCACCGGGCCCTCCGCCAGGGCATGGGCGAGGCCGTCTACGGGCCGGGGAAGACGCCGGAGCACTGCGCCGCCATCGTCGTCGAGCTGCTGACAGAGGGGACGGGTCCGGTCCTGCTCACCCGAGCCACCACCGCCCAGGTGGCAGCGGCGTGCGACGCGGCGCGCACGACCGGCCACGGGGAGGGCGCGGTCACCGCCATCGGTCCGCACGCCACCGTCGCGTGGCGCCCGGCCCCGGCCCGACCGGGGCACGTGCTGGTGCTGACCGCGGGGACCGCCGACCTCCCCGTCGCCGACGAGTGCCGGGCAACCTTGGAGGCGCTGGGCTTCCGCCCCGCCCTCTTGGCCGACTGCGGGGTCGCAGGCGTCCACCGCTTGCTCGCCTCAGCCGCCGACCTGGCCGACGCCGACGCCGTCGTGGTGGTGGCCGGGATGGAGGGGGCGCTGGCCAGCGTGGTGGGTGGCGTCACGCCAGCCCCCGTGGTCGCCGTCCCCACCAGCGTCGGCTACGGCGCTGCGCTGGAGGGCGTGACGGCCTTGCTCGCCATGCTGTCGTCCTGCGCCTCGGGCGTGACCGTCGTGGGCATCGACAACGGGTTCGGCGCCGCGTGCGCCGTGGCCCGGCTGCTGCCGTGACCGAGGCCGGAACCGGCGGGGCCGGGTCAGGGCACGGGGCCCCACCCGGGAGCACCCGGCTGGCGTGGTTCCACTGCTTCGCCGGCATCGCCGGCGACATGGCGCTCGGCAGCCTGCTCGACGCGGGTGCCGACCTCTTCGAGGTGCGGGCGCTGTTGCGCCGGCTCCCGATCGGCGGTTGGACGCTCGACGCCGCGCCGGTCCTCCGAGGTGGGATCGCCTGCACCCGCGCGATCGTGCGGGTGACGGAGGCCGCCGTCGTGCCCCGCCGCCATGCCGACATCGCCGCCATGGTGGCCGAGGCGCGCCTTCCCGACCGGGTGGCTCGCCGGTCGCTCGCCACGTTCGCCGCCCTCGCTGCGGTCGAGGGGGCCCTGCACCGCCAGCCACCCGACCGGGTGCACTTCCACGAGGTCGGGGGCCACGACGCCGTGGTGGACGTGGTGGGGACGGCGGCGGCCCTCGAGGTGCTCGGCGTGGACGTGGTGGCCTCCTCACCCGTGGCCGTCGGCACCGGCACGACGACCACGGCCCACGGCACGCTGCCCAATCCCGCGCCGGCCGTCGTCCGCCTCCTCGCGGGGGCCCCCACCTTCGGCCGCCTCCTGCCGGTCGAGCTCACCACGCCCACGGGTGCTGCCCTGCTCGCCACCCTGGCCACCTCCTTCGGGCCCCTGCCGCCGATGCAGGTGACGGCGAGCGGGTTCGGCGCCGGCACCCGGGAGCTCGACGAGCTGCCCAACTGCACCCAGGTCGTCCTCGGGAGCGTGACCGCGGCGGCGGCGGGCGGCGGGCAGCCGGTCACGCTCCTCGAGGCCAACCTCGACGACGTCACCGGTGAGCAGCTCGCGCACGCCGTGGCAGCGCTCCTCGAGGCGGGTGCCCACGACGCCTGGGTCACGCCCATCGTGATGAAGAAGGGCCGACCCGCCCACACCCTGCACGCCCTCTGCGACCCGGTGGCCGCTGGGCACCTGCGCGAGGTGTTCCGCACGAGCACCGGCACGTTCGGGGTGCGGGCCACGGCCGCCGAGCGTTGGCCCGCGGCTCGGGAGCTGTCCGAAGTGACGGTGGCCGGGGAACCCGTGCGGATGAAGGTGGGCGCGGATCGGGCGAAGGCCGAGCACGACGACGTCGCCCGGGTGGCGGCGCGGTCGGGGCTCCCGCTCCACGAGGTGCGCTCCCGGGCCGAGGAGGCGTGGCGCCGGTGGGCCGGCCCCGACGGCGGCCGAGGCCAGGGCACGGCCGAGGGCGGCGGCGATGGCTCGGGCCAGGGCTCGGGTCCCGGAACGGGGTCGGCTCCGGACCCCGAGGCCCCGGAGCCGGAGCCGGAGCCGGAGCCGGAGCCGGGGCCTGATCACAGCAGCCAACCGGGCGGGCCCGGGACCTGAGGGCCGAGGGCCTGCGGGTGGCCCGGACCGTCCGCCTCCCCACCCCTCCTGGTCCTCTCCGGCCTCGCCCTGCTCGGCGACCCCGTCCTCGCCGCGGACCTACTCGGCGGCCTCGGCCAGGGCCTCGGAGAGCGTGGGGTGGACGAGCATGCTCTCCACGAGGTCCTGCACCCGCAGGCCGGCGGTGACCGCCACGGCGATGACCGAGATGAGCTCGCTGGCGTGCTGGCCGACGATCGACCCGCCCAGGACCACCCCGGTGGCCGGGTCGGAGACGAGCTTCACGAACCCCCGCGGGTCGTGGTTGATGAGGGCACGGGCGCTGGCGGCGAAGGGCACCTTGGTCACCCGGACCTTCCGACCCTCGGCGAACGCGTCGGCCTCGGCCATCCCCACGTCGGCGATCTCGGGCTCCGTGAAGATGGCCGACGCCGCCTTCTCGTAGTTGAGGTGGCGGTGGGCCACGGTGTGACCGACCACCACGTGCTCGGCGATCTTCTTGCCCTGCATCGACGCCACCGACGATAGGGGCAACTTCCCCGAGAGGTCGCCGGCGGCATAGATGTGCGGGATGTTCGTCTGGCAGTGGTGGTTCACGGGCACGTAGCCCCCGGCGTCGACCTCGACGCCCACCGTCTCGAGCCCGAGGCCCTCGGAGTTGGGCACCGCGCCGATGGCAAGCAGCAGGTGGGAGCCGGCGGCCACCCGCCCGTCGTCACACCGGACGGCGACGCCCCCGTCCCCACGGTCCGCGCCCACCGCCCTGGCGCCCTTGAGCAAGCGGACGCCGCGGCGCAAGAAGTCCTCCTCGAGGACGGCGGCGACCTCGGGGTCCTTGGTGGGCAGCACCTGCTGGCGGCTGACGATGAGGGTCACCTCGGACCCGAGCGACGTGAACATGTGGACGAACTCGACGCCGGTCACCCCCGAGCCCACCACCACCAGGTGCTCGGGCAAGACCATGGGCGGGTAGGCATCACGGGTGGTGAGCACCCGATCGCCGTCCACCTCCGCCCAGTCGGGCAGCCGTGGACGGCTGCCCGTGGCGACGAGGACGGCGTCGGCGTGGAAGGTCTCGGTGCCCTCCGCCGTCTCCGCGACCACCTCGTGGGGAGCGACCAGCCGGCCGCGGCCGCGCACCAGGCGCACGTTCTGGCTGGTCAAGATGGACTCGGTCGAGTGCTCGAGCCGCTGGCTGATCTGCTCGATCCGCCGCCGCAGCCCCTCGAACTCGACTCGACCCTGCACGTCGACGAGCCCCATCCCCGGGGCGCGGCCCAGGTACGACATCGCCCCACCGGTGGCGATCATGGCCTTGGAGGGGATGCAGTCCCACAGGTTGGCGGCGCCGCCGATCACGTCCCGCTCGATCAGCGTGACGTCGACACCCATCCGAGCGGCGTCCGTTGCCGCCTGGGTGCCCGCCGGACCGCCTCCGAGGATCACGAACTTCACGGTGCCTCCCGGCGTCAGGCCTCGGCGGCGTAGCGGTAGACGTTCGTGGTGCGCTGCTCGAAGCCGAGCCGCTGGTAGAGACGGTTGGCTGCCTCCCGGTGGGGGCGGGACGTGAGGTCGACGGTGCGGGCACCCTCGGCCGTCGCGACCTCGACCGCTGCCCGCACCAGTGCCGTGCCGGCACCGGTGCTGCGGGCGGCCGTGTCGACGACCACGTCCTCGATCCACGCCCGGACGCCGGTCGGCACCCGGAAGACGGCCAAGGTGAGGCTCCCCACGATCGTCCCGGCCTCGTCGCTGGCGACGAAGAGGGTCGTCGCCGGGGACGCCACGATCGCCTCCAGCTCGTCGGCCGACGGTGCCGGGGCGCTCGACGACAGCTGGGGCACGAGACGGGCCATGGCGTCGACCAGCTCCTGGTCGGCCACGACCGCCTGCGTCACGGTCACCCGCACCCGGGCGGGCGCGCCGGGCCGCTCCTCGGTGGTCACCGGCCCCTCAGCTCCTCGCCTCGTCCCCGCCGCGCCAGAGCGGAGCCCGGACGCGGTCGTACAGGACGTCGCGTCGCTCCCCGGCCAGCGCGGAGAACACGTGGTCACCCCATCGCTCGAAACCGACCAGCGGCGAGGGGAGGTTGTCCCGCCCGAACCAGCCGACGTCGTCACACTCGAGCGGGTGCGGCTCCAGCTTGCCGCCCACCGCTCGCAGGTGGAACACGAGCGAGTAGAGCGGGGTGCGGGTGAACCCGAGGCGCAGGCCGTCGAGGACGGCGATGAGCCGCACCGGCTCGGCCTCGATGCCGGTCTCCTCCTCGACCTCCTTCACCGCCACCTCGGCCGCCGAGTAGCCGACGTCGCACCAGCCCGTCGGGTAGAGCCAGACGCCCGAGTCGGACCGCTTGATCAGGAGCAGCTCGCCTGTGTCGTTCCCGACCGCCGCGCCGACGGCCACCTTCGGCGTGACGTAGCCGGGCACTCCCTCCCCCACCTGGCCCAGCCACTCCTCGACGAGGCCGGACGCGTCCTCGAGCTCGGGTATGGCCTCGTCGGCGGCGGCCCGGATGTCGGCGGCCACGTGCAGGATCTCCTCGAACCGCTCCCGCTCGTACAGGCTGTCGGTGAAGCCGAGGCCGGTGCGGGCGATGGCGGCGAGGCTCTCGCTCCACCGCAGGAGCGTCCGGGTGGGGACGACGGGATCCACGAGACCCGACGCTACCGCGGCGCACCCACGACCCACGCGCCCGGTGCCGGCCGTCGTGACGCGAATTCCCACCACCGGTACGCCAAACTGGGGTGTGCCCGTCAACGCCGACTGCCGCTACTACGTCATGCAGACCACCGCTCGAGGCGAGAAGGTCGAGCTCTGCAAGATGGACGCCAACGAACCGCTGCCGTTCGCGTGCCCGCCGGGCTGCCTGTTCTTCGAGCCCCGGAGCGTGTCCTCGGCCGGCTGGCAGGTCTCCCGCCGTGACGTGCCGCCCGGCACGTCACGCGCCTGAGCGCCGCCCGTCAGCCTTCGAGCACGTCGCCCAGGAGGTCGACCTCCACCCCCTCCCGGCGGAGCCAGTCGAGCCCCTGGTCGATGGCCGAGGCCTCTCCCTCCAGCTCGCACACGATCCAGCCGCGATCGTCCTCGACGTTGGCCCGACGGATGTTGGGCTCGACGTCGAAGCTGCGCACCAGCCGGGCGAGCACGGGCAGCCGCACCAGCTCTTCGGGGAAGCTCAGCTTGACCCGGACCCGGACCTCGCTCATCGGCCCGAGCCTCCGGCCGCAGCGGCAGGGGCCACGAGGACCCGGTTGAGGCTGCCCGACCGGAACCCCTCGAGGTCCAGGGCCACGAAGACGTAGCCAGCGGACCGGACCGCCGCGACGACCTCCACCCGCCGCTCGAGCACCGACGCCAGCTCGGGCCCGGGGACCTCGAGGCGAGCCACTGCGCCGTGGTGTCGCACCCGCAGCTCGGCGAACCCGAGCCGGTGCAACGCCGCCTCGGCCTCCTCGACCGAGCGCAGGATCCCGAGGGCCACCGGCGTGCCGTACGGCACCCGGGACGCGAGGCAGGCGGCCGCCGGCTTGTCCCAGGTGCGCAGGCCGAGCCGCCGGGAGCACTCGCGCACCAGGGCCTTGGTGAACCCGGTCTCGACGAGCGGGAAGCGCGCGCCGCCGGCGGCGGCCGCGGCCTGGCCGGGCCGGTGGTCGCCCAGGTCGTCGACGTTGACCCCGAGGACCACGGTGGCGCCCTCGGCGGCGGCGAGTGGCCCGAGGGCCGACATCAGCGCCGTCTTGCAGTGGGCGCAGCGATCGGGACCGTTGGCCACGTAGGCCGGATCGTCCAGCTCCTCGGTGGGCACGCCCGTCCACCGCAGGCCCCACTCCTCGGCCAAGGCCGCACAGTCGGCCTGCTCTCCCGCAGCCAGCGACGGCGACACGGCCGTGGCGCACAGGACCCGCCCGGCACCGAGCCGGTCGTGGGCCACCTTGGCCAGAAAAGCGGAGTCGGCGCCGCCGCTGAAGGCGACCACGACGCGTCCGAGCTCGTCGAGGACGGCGGCCAGCTGGGCGAGGCGGTCGTCGACGTCGGTCCGGGCGGCCTGCATCAGCCGCCGACCGTGCCGGCCAGGACGGCGGCCAGGTCCGCCACCATCCCGGCGTAGAAGGGCCCGAACTCTGCGAAGAGGGCGGACGCCTCGTCGAAGCGCATCTCGTAGACGCACTGCTTGAGGTCGTCGGGGTGGACGGCGAAGAGGGTGACCCCCCACTCGAAGTCGTCCAGGCCGGTGGAGCCGGTGACCACTTGGAGGACGCGGCCGTGGAACCGTCGCCCCACCCGCCCGTGGCCCATCATCAGCTCCTTTCGCCGCTCGAACTCCAGCTCGTACCAGTTGTGGGCGTCCCCCCGCCGCTTCGACATCGGATAGAAGCAGAACGCCCGCTTCCCCTCCGGCGGCAGCTTCGGGTACAGGCGGGCCTGCTGCATCTCCTCGGGCACACCGGCCGCGTACTCGGACACCTCGGTGAGCGAGACGTAGGACGCCGCCGGCTGGAGCCCGGCCGCCTGCACCGCGCTCTGGAAGGTCCGCAGCTGCCAGAGGTCGGCCGACAGCGCCATGAGGCCCACATCGGCCTTGTGGCCGAGCATGGCGGCGGCGACGATCTGGCCGCCCTCCTTGCGCAGGGCCTCCTCGGCGGCGAGCACCGCCGGGGCGTCGACCGTCCCCGCGGCCCGGCAGAAGAGGTGCAGGACGGCGAGCCCGGTCTGAGCCGCCAACGGCTGGGGGTCGGGGATCGGGTCGGAGTGCATCGCGCCAACAGCTTACGGACCGCCGGGACCCCCGGTTGGAGCGGGCCGGGGACCCTGGCCGAGGCGCAGGCCGGGCGAGGCCGGGCGAGGCCGGGCGCCGGAGCCTTCGGTCCGGCGGCCGGGCGCGGCAAAGGGCGCCCCGTGGGGCGCCCTTTGCAACGGCTCGGTGGCCCGGTCGCTCTCCCGGCGGCGGGCGACCACCGGCGGACGGAGCGAGAAGGGAGGACCTAGAAGTCCTCCATCCCCCCGCCGGGCATGGCGGGGGCCCTGTCCTCGGGCTTGTCCACGATGACCGCCTCGGTGGTGAGGAACAGGGCGGCGATGGACGCCGCGTTCTGCAGGGCCGAGCGGGTCACCTTGGCGGCATCGATGACGCCGGCGGCGAACAGGTCGCCGTACTCGCCGGTGGCGGCGTTGAGGCCCTCGGGCCCGCTCATGTTGCGCACCCGCTCGACGATCACGCCGCCCTCGAGGCCGGCGTTGACGGCGATCTGCTTGAGGGGCTCCTCGACCGCCCGGGCCACGATCCGGGCCCCGGTCGCCTCGTCACCTTCGAGCTTCTCGGCCCGGTCCAGCACCGCCGACTGGGCCCGCAGCAGGGCCACGCCACCGCCGGGGACCACGCCCTCCTCGATGGCCGCCTTGGTGGTCGAGACCGCGTCCTCGATGCGGTGCTTCTTCTCCTTGAGCTCCACCTCGGTGGCGGCGCCAACCTTGATCACGGCCACGCCGCCCGACAGCTTGGCCAGGCGCTCCTGGAGCTTCTCCCGGTCGTAGTCCGAGTCGGTGTTCTCGATCTCGGCCTTGATCTGGTTGATCCGGCCCTTGATGTCCGCCTCGTCGCCGGCGCCCTCGACCACGGTCGTCTCGTCCTTCGTCACGACCACCTTGCGGGCACGGCCCAGCATGTCCAGGCCGACGTTCTCCAGCTTGAGGCCGACCTCCTCGGTGACGACCTGGCCGCCGGTGAGGATCGCCATGTCCTGGAGCATGGCCTTGCGGCGCTCGCCGAAGCCGGGAGCCTTGACCGCCGTGCTCTTGAAGGTGCCGCGGATCTTGTTGACGACCAGGGTGGCGAGGGCCTCCCCCTCGACGTCCTCGGCGACGATGGCCAGCGACTTGCCGCTCTGCATCACCTTCTCGAGGACCGGGAGCAGGTCGCGAACCGCCGAGATCTTGGAGCCGACGAGCAGGATGTAGGGGTCCTCGAGGACGGCCTCCATCCGCTCCGGGTCGGTCACGAAGTACGGCGAGATGTAGCCCTTGTCGAAGCGCATGCCCTCGACGAGGTCCATCTCCATGCCGAAGGTCTGCGACTCCTCCACGGTGATGACGCCGTCCTTGCCCACCTTGTCGATGGCCTCGGCGATCATCTCGCCGATCTCGGTGTCCGCGGCGGAGATGGCGGCCACCTGGGAGATCTGGCCCTTGGACTCGGTCTCCCGGGCCAGGGCGTGGATCGAGCTCACGGCCTCCTCGACACCGGCCTCGATGCCCCGCTTGAGCGACATCGGGTTGGCGCCGGCTGCCACGTTGCGCAAGCCCTCCCGGACCATGGCCCACGCCAGCACGGTTGCGGTGGTGGTCCCGTCACCGGCGACGTCGTCGGTCTTCTTCGCCACCTCCTTCACGAGCTCGGCCCCGATTCTCTCGTAGGGGTCCTCGAGCTCGATCTCCTTGGCGATCGAGACGCCGTCGTTGGTGATGGTGGGGGCGCCCCACTTCTTGTCCAGCACGACGTTGCGGCCCTTCGGGCCGAGCGTGACCCGTACGGCGTCGGCCAGCTTGTTCATGCCGGTCTCGAGCGCCCGCCGGGCGTCTTCGTTGAAGGCGATCAGCTTGGGCATCTTGGACGTGTCCTCCGTTGGGTCGGCCGGCTGGGCCGCCGGCAGGGATCCTGCCGAGAGGCTACCAGCTCGTTAGCACTCTCATTCGTCGAGTGCCAACAGCAAACCACGCTCGCCCGGCGCGTGCAACCGGGTCGGAGGGAGGACCCGTGGCCGTCGGCCCCCTCCGGCTCAGCCCCCGGCGACGGCCGGGACCACGGAGATCACCTGGCCCTCGGCGACGGGGGTGGCGAGCCCGTCGAGAAACCGCACGTCCTCGTCGGCGACGAACACGTTCACGAACCGGCGCAGCTCGCCCGCCGAGTCGAACAACCGCTCGGCGAAGCCCGGGTGGGCGACGTCCAGGGCCTTGAGCGCCTCACCCACGGTGGTGGCCTCGACCTGCACCTCCCCCACGCCTCCGGTCAGGGTGCGCAACTGGGCGGGAACGCGGACGGACACGCTCATCGGGTGGGCTCCTCCTGGGTCGTTGCAGCGGGGGTGACAGTGGACGGTACCGGATCGGCGGCCCCGGGGGCACCGGAGGCACCGTCGAGGCCGCTGAGGCTCCCCACGGCGGCGTCGAAGGCGTCGAGCGTGGGGGCGATCGTCACGGTCGGGCGGACGACGCCGGCCAGGGCCTCCACGGTCTTGAGCCCGTGGCCGGTGACGAGTGCCACGACCCGTTCGTCCCGGCGGACCACGCCCTGGGCCGCCAGCTTGGCCAGCGTGGCGATGGTCACGCCGCCGGCCGTCTCGGCGAAGATGCCCTCGGTCCGCGCGAGCAGCCGGATGCCCTCGACGATCTCGTCGTCGGTGACGGCAGCGCACGCGCCGCCGCTCTCGCGGATCGCCTGGAGCGCGTACCAGCCGTCGGCCGGGTTCCCGATCGACAGCGACTTGGCGATGGTCGAGGGCTTGACCGGCCGGATGGCGTCGGTGCCTTCGGCGAAGGCGGTGGCGACGGGCGAGCACCCGGCGGCCTGGGCACCCGAGATGCGGACCGACGGCACCTCGCCGAGGAGCCCCACCCGGCCCAGTTCGGCGAAACCCTTGGCGACCTTGGTGAGCTGGCTCCCCGAGGCGATCGGCACCACGACGTGGTCCGGCGCCTGCCAGCCGAGCTGCTCGGCCACTTCGAAGGCAAGGGTCTTGGACCCTTCGGCGTAGAAGGTCCGCACGTTGACGTTGACGAAGGCCCAGGTCGGATGCTCGCTCGTCAGCTCGGCGCACAGCCGGTTGACGTCGTCGTAGGTGCCGTCGACCGCCACCACCGTGCCGCCGTAGACGGAGGTCATCGTGATCTTGGCCGCCTCCAGGTCGCTCGGGATGAGGACCACGGAGGCCATCCCGGCCCGAGCGGCGTGGGCGGCCACCGAGTTCGCCAGGTTGCCCGTCGAGGCGCACGCGGCGACCTTGAAGCCCAGCTCCCGGGCCTTCGTGAGGGCGACCGACACGACCCGGTCCTTGAAGGACCCCGTGGGGTTGGCCGTGTCGTCCTTGATCCACAGCTCGCCCAGCCCCAGCTCGGCGGCCAGGCGGTCGGCGCGCACGAGGGGCGTGAAGCCGGCGCCGAGGTCGACGGGTGCGGCGTCGTCGACGGGCAGAAGGTCCCGGTACCGCCAGATGGAGCGGGGTCCGGCGGCGATCCGCTCCCGGGTCACGGTGGCGGCGATGGCCTCGTAGTCGTAGGCCACCTCGAGGGGGCCGAAGCAGAAGTCGCAGACGTGCAACGCCTCGACGGGGAACTCGCGGCCGCACTCCCGACAGCGCAGCCCGGTGACCTGGTCCACGATGGTCCTCCTCATCGGTCGGGCATTGGCACCTGGTGGGCCGCCGCCCGGCCACAGGCTGCGTGGCGTCCGGAGGTCACTGGTTGCCGCGGCGTCACTGGGCCCGTCCCTCAGCCGCTCTGGATGATCGCACCATGGTGGTCGAATTCCCACGTCGCCGTCAATCCCTCCCGCTCCCGCCGACCGCCGCGAGCGCGCGGTGGCGGCCGGCCGCCGCCCGTGGGCCATGATCGGACGGTGGAGGACGCCATCCGCACCATCGACGCCGAGCGCTTCGCCGCCGACGCCCTGCACGACGCCAAGGCCGGCCGTGCCGTGACCGTGTGCGTCCCGGCCCGGGACGAGGCGGCCACTGTCGGTCCGGTCGTCGACGCCGTACGCCGGGCCCACCTGGTGGCGGCCCGGGGGTCGGGCCTCGTGGACGAGCTGCTGGTGGTGGACGACGCCTCGACCGACGGCACGGGCGCGGTGGCCGCCGAAGCCGGCGCCACGGTGCTGCGGCTCTCCCGCTCCGCCGGCAAGGGCGCGGCCATGCGGGCGGGCCTCGCGGCAGCGGCGGGCGATCTCGTGGTGTTCCTCGACGCCGACGTCGAGAACACGAGCGGCATCTTCGTCTCCGGCCTCCTCGGCCCCCTGCTCCTGGACGAGGACGTGGCGCTGGTCAAGGGGTGCTACGAGCGGCCCCTGGCGGGAGACCCCTCGGGGGGCGGGCGGGTCACCGAGCTCATGGCCCGCCCGCTCCTCGAGGTGCTCTTCCCGGAGCTGTCCGAGGTCCGCCAGCCGCTGGCCGGGGAGACGGCGGCGCCCCGGGAGGTGCTCGAGAAGGTGGAGTTCGAGCCCGGCTACGGCGTGGAGATGGGATTGCTGCTCGACGTGGCCCACCGCTTCGGGGTGGGGTCGATCGCCCAGGTCGACCTCGGGCGGCGGGTCCACCGGAACCGCCCCCTCGACGAGCTGCGCCCCCAGGCGGTCGAGGTCCTCCAGGCAGCGCTGGCCCGGGTCCGGCCGCAGCCGGGCTGACCGGCCTCGCCGACGCCCGTCGGCTCGCCGCAGGTCAGGGGGACGCCCGTCGGCCCAGGCCAGGTAGGGTCGTTTCGATGGCCGACGTCGTCGTGGTCTCGAACCGCGGGCCGCTGTCCTTCCGGATGGAAGGGGACGAGCCGGTGCCGGCGGGTACGGCGGGCGGGCTCGCCGGCACCCTCTACCGGCTGCTCGTCGGCACGGGTGCCACGTGGGTCGCCTCGGCGATGGGCGAAGCGGACCGGCGGGCGGCGGCCGCCGGGCTGATGGCGGTCGGAGGCCTGCGGGTCGTCACCCTCGAGCCGGAGCCCGACGTCTACCGCATGGCCTACGACGTGGTGTCGAACGCCAGCCTGTGGTTCGCCCACCACCACCTCTTCGACCTGCCACGCCGGCCCCGGCCCGACCGGCGCTGGACCGAGGCCTGGGACGCCTACCGCACCTTCAACCGCCAGTTCGCCGACCAGGTGGCGGCCGAGGCACCCGAGGGAGCCGCCGTCCTCGTGCAGGACTACCACCTGTCCCTGCTCGGGTCGATGCTCGCCGGGTCGCGACCCGACCTGCGGACCGTGCACTTCAGCCACACGCCGTTCGCCGACCCGAACATGTTGCGGTGCCTGCCCGACCGGGCGGTCGGCGAGCTGCTCTCGGGGATGGCCGGGTTCGGCGCCTGCGGCTTCCACACGGCCCGCTGGGAAGCCGCCTTCCGGGCCGCGTTCGCCGACCCGACCCTGGCCGCCCTGGCCGGCACGGACACCCCGCCCCTCACCTTCGTCGTGCCGCTCGGCCCCAGTCCGGACGTCCTGGCGGACCAGGCCGCCTCGCCCGCGGTCGCCGCGGCGCGCCAGCGGCTCGACCGCGAGCTCGGGGACCGCAAGGTCGTGGTCCGCGTGGACCGCGTCGAGCTGTCGAAGAACCTGTTGCGAGGGTTGTGGGCCTTCGAAGAGCTCCTCGAGGTGCACCCGCGGTGGCGGGGCGAGGTGACGATGCTGGCGCTCGCCTACCCGTCTCGTCAGGGGCTGGCGGAGTACCTCGCCTACCGAGCCGAGGTCGAGCACACCGTCGACCGGATCAACGGGGCGTGGGGCGGCGGCGACTGGACGCCCGTGGTCCTCGACGTGGCCGACGACCTCGACCGGTCGATGGCCGCCCTCACCCGCTACGACGTCCTGCTCGTGAACCCGGTGCGGGACGGCCTCAACCTGGTCGCCAAGGAAGGGCCGCTCGTCAACACCACCGCCGGTGTCGTCGTGCTGTCGCGGGAGGCCGGGGCGTGGGAGGAGCTGTCGGGCGCCGCCGTCGGGGTCAACCCCTTCGACGTCGGGGGGACCGCCGAGGCCCTCGTACAGGCCCTGGAGATGGACGCCGACGAACGAGCCCGGCGGGCCGGCTCGCTGCGGTCCACCGTCCGGGCGCAGACCGCCGCCGACTGGCTGCACCGGCAGCTGGAGGTGGCCGAGAGCCTCACCCCGCCAGCCCGCTGAGGAGGCGCAGCAGGGCGACGGCCTCGCCGGGGCCCGGCACCACCACGTCGGCCGCCGCCGCCACCTCGGGCGGGCTGTCACCCCCGGCCACCGCCACCCGCGCCACGATCGCCCCGGCGGCCGCCAGCTCACCGGCGGCGGCGAACGCCGGGAGGTCGCCGAGGTCGTCACCGAAGCAGCCGACGACGGGGTGGCCGGCCCCGAGGCGACGCACCACCGTGCCCTTGTCGTCGTCGACGGGCGGTCGCAGCTCGAGCGACATGCGCCCGGGCTGGACGACGAGCCCGGTGGCCGCCGCCTCCCGCCCGGCGGCCTGGGTCGCCCAGCCCTCGGCGGCAGGCGCGCGGCGCCAGTGCAGGGTGACGGTGAGGCCCTTGGGCTCGACTTCGGCGCCCGGCGGTGCGGTGGCTGCCACCCGGCGAGTGACGTCGGCCACGACGGGCTCCCAGGCCGCGGCCTCGGGCGCTCGCCGCAACGAGCCGGTGGCGGTGACCTCCTCCATGCCGTAGAGCCCGGCGAGGTGCACCTTCGCCGGGCGCCCGAGCTGCGCCCGCAGGAAGGCGGCCGGCCGTCCCGAGACGACAGCCACCAATGCCAGCCGACGGCCGAGCGCGGCCAGCACGTCGGGGACGCCCTCGACGGGTCGGGCTCCGGCGGGGTCGTCGACGATGGGCGCCAGGGTGCCGTCGTAGTCGAGGAAGAGGGCGGTGTCGGCCGGCCGGTCCCGCAGCGGGTGGAGGGCGCGGGGCAGGACGGGAGGCGTGGGCACGCGCCCGCCCGTCAGGATGTGCCCGCCGTCACCTGGGGCGCGAGGTCCGGACCGACCACGAGGACCACGGACGCCGCTGTCGCCGCGGGTACCGGCACGGTCGACGAGAGCGGCTGGACCACAGAAGGCTTCAGCCCGAGCGAGCTGGCGATGGCCGTCGCCGCCCCCTGCTGGCCGGAGGCGTAGTAGACGGCAGACGCCGCGGCGGCGGTCGTGGTTGTCGTCGGTGTCAGGGTCCCCCAGCCCGCCTTGGCCAGCTTGTTGGTGAAGAAGGTGGCGGCGCCGTTGACCGTGCCGCCGTTGGCGACCAGCACCTTGACGGCCGTCGACGGCGCCACCGGGGGCGCGGTGGTCGTCGTCGAGGACGTGGTGGTGGTCTGCGTGGTGGCCGCGCTCGCCTGGTTCGACTTGCCCGGGCCGTGGTCGACCCGCAGCAGCGCCACCCCGAGCAGGACGGCGACGGCGAGGAGGACGACCGCCTTCACCTTGGCGACACCCCCACCACGGTTGGACGGCCCGCCCTCGTGGACGTGGCCAGGACGGCGCCCGTGCTCACGGGTGGGGGGGGTGGTCACCGGCTCAGCCTGCCAACGCCCGTACCGGGGCGCAAGCATCGTCGCGTGACCTGGGCCGCGGCGGGGCCGCGGCGGCGCCACGGCGGCCGGGCGCCCTATCGCGAGGGCGCGGACGCCGCCCGCTGGCGCGCCACCTCGAAACAGGCGACGGCGCCCGCCACGCCCACGTTGAGCGACGGCAAGGTCCCGTGCTGGGGGATGGCCACCACGTCGTCGCACCGGCGGCGGACCAGCGGTGGCAGGCCCCGCTCCTCGGCGCCGACGACGAGCGCCACGCCTCGGTCACCGAGCGATAGGTCGTAGAGGGACCGCTCGGCCTCCCCCGCGAGCCCGATCGTCCACACGTCGAGCTCACGCAGCTGCGCCAGGGCAGCGGGGACACCCCCGACCTGGGCGAAGGCAAGGTGCTCGACGGCGCCGGCCGCCACCTTCGTCACCGTGGGCGAGAGGTGCGCCGTCCGGTGCCGGGGCAGGACCACCCCGGTCACGCCGGCGCACTCGGCGCTGCGCAGCAGCGCACCCAGGTTGCGCGGGTCGGTCACGCCGGCTACCACCAGCAGGAACGCCGGACGCCCGCCTGTCCCCGACGCCAGGTCCTCGAGGGGCACCGATGTGACCGGCCGGGCCCGCGCCACCACGCCCTGGGGTGCTTCGGTGTGCGCCGTGGCGTCGAGGCGAGCCCGGGGCACCACCTCCAGCCGCACCCGGCGCCGGGCGGCCAGCGCCTCGATCTCGTCGAGCTGGGGCGAGGGGTCGAGCCCGTCCGCCATCCACACCGACACGACGGGCCGCCGTCCGGCCGCGAGCAGTTCCCGGACGGCGCGGCGTCCCTCCACCTGGTCACCGCCGAGATCCTCCCGACCGGCCCGCCCCGCCGGCCCGGCCCCGCGTCCTCGGCCGGTCCGGCCGGCCGCTCCGCCTTGGCCGGTCCGGCCGGCCGCTCCGCCTTGCCGGCTCCGCCCCGCCGATCCGGTCCGGCCGGCTGACGGCACGCGCCGATCGGGCCGATCGGTCGGACTGTCGCGTCGGCTCCCCGTCCGCCCTGTGCCAGCCCGGCCACCGCCACCCTGTCGGTCGTGACCCCCGGGTCGCCCCTGGCCAGCGCCGCGCGCCTGGCCGCCAGTACCACGCCGCCCGCCGCCGCCCGAGCCCCCGTGCCGTCCCGCGCCTGGCGTCACGGGACCGGGTCTCCGGTGCCCGCGTCGGCGGTGCCGGCCATGAGCACCACCGCCAGGCAGGCGATGCCCTCGACGCGGCCGAGTGCGCCCATCCCTTCGGCGCGCGTCGCCTTCACCGACACGGGCGCGCCCACGACGTCGCCCAGGCGTGCGGCCATGCGGTCCACGTGCGGCGCCAGCTTCGGTGCCTCGGCGACCACCGTGCAGTCGGCATTGAGGGGACGGAAGCCGACGGCGGCGGCCTTGGCGACGACCTGGGCGAGGAGCTGCAGGCTGTCGGCGCCCGCCCAGGCCGGATCGGTGTCGGGGAAGTGCCGGCCGAGGTCGCCCAAGCCGGCCGCCCCGAGCAGGGCGTCGGCCAGGGCGTGGGCCAGGGCGTCGGCGTCGCTGTGCCCGGCGAGGCCGGTGGCACCCTCGATGACCACACCGCCCAGGACGAGGTGGCGCGCCGGATCGTCGGCGAAGCGGTGGACGTCGAACCCCTGACCGATCCGGAGGTTCACCGCACCTCCGCCAGCAGGTGCTCGGCGTAGACGAGGTCCGAGGGCGTGGTCAGCTTCAGGTTGCCCGGATCCCCGGCCACGACCCGCACGACCCCGCCCATGGCCTCGACCAGGCCGGCGTCGTCGGTGGCGTCACCGCCGCCAGCGTGGGCGCGGCGCAGGGCGTCGGCCCGGAAGGCCTGAGGGGTCTGGACGGCGACCACTCCGTCGCGATCGACGGTTCCCACGACCGTCACGCCGTCATCGGCCACGCGCTTGAGGGTGTCGGCGACCGGCACGGCGCAGATCGCCCCGGCCACCTCCACCGCCCGATCGCCGGGACGGCGGGGACCCTCGCCGGGCGAGCCGGCCGGCTCGTCCAGGGCCGCCACCACCGCCCGGAAGAGGTCGGGCCCGGCGAGCGGCCGGGCGGCGTCGTGGACCACGACGATCGCCGCCGCCCGTGGGACGGCGGCCAGCCCGTGCCGCACCGAGGCGGAGCGGGTGGCGCCGCCGGGCACCGCCACGTCGGCACCGAACGGCGCCTCGTCCCCGGGCGCGATGCGGTCGGGCGGGAGCACCAGGACGACACCCTCGGCCACCGCCCGCGCCGCCGCCACGGCCCACGTCGCGACCGGCCGCCCGCCGAGCTCCTCGAACTGCTTGGGGCGCCCGAAACGGCTCCCGGAGCCGCCGGCCACCACCACGGCCCACACCGTACCGGCCGCCATGCCACCCCCCGCCCGTCGTCCGTTGCCGCGGGTTACGGCAGTGCCTCGTTGAGCCGCTGCTCGGCCGCCTCCTCGTCCACGCCGAGGGCGAAGGTCAGCTCCGACACGAGGATCTGGCGGGCCCGGCTGAGCATCCGCTTCTCCCCGGCCGAGAGGCCCTTGTCCTTGTCGCGGATCGAGAGGTTCCGCACCACCTCGGCCACCTGGTAGATGTCCCCCGAGCGGAGCTTCTCGGAGTGGTTCTTGTAGCGCCGCGACCAGTTGGTCGGCATCCGCGCCTCCTTCTTGCGGAGGACGGCGAACACCTCCTCGACCTCTTCGTCGTTGATGACCTCGCGCAACCCGACGCCCTCGGTGTTGTCGGCCGGGACCATGAGGGTCAGGTCCCCGTACGCCAAGCGGAGCACGAGGTACTCGCGCTTCTGCCCGAACGCCACCTTGGTCTCGCGCTTCTCGACCACGGCAGCGCCGTGGTGCGGGTAGACGACCTTGTCACCAACCTCGAACACCGGACTCCCTTGCGACATGGTGGGCGGATGGCCGCAGCGGCGCGGGTGCGGCGGCGGCGAGCAGCCGGCAGACGGTCGGCCGGCACGCCGCCGGCGCCTCAGCGGCGCGCCATTTTACCAGGCCGGGCGCTCCTCCCCATCGGAGCTCGCTCATTCGTAGCGCTCGAGGATGCTGGCTTCGACCATCCGGGCGAGGCCGTCCTTGACCGCCCGGGCCTTCGCCTCCCCGACCCCGCCCACCTGCTCGAGGTCGGCGAGCGACGCCTGCATGAGCTGCGGCAGGGTCATGAACCGCTCGACGATGCGGTGGATGATGGCGTCCGAGACCCGGGGCAGCCGATGGAGGAGCCGGTACCCGCGGGCCTCGACCGCCCGGTCGAGCACCCCCGGAACGGGCAGGAGGCCCAGCACCGCCGCCACCGCCGATCGGCCCAGCAGCTCGTCGTAGGAGAGCTGGTGCAGGACGGCGAGGGCTCGGTCGGCCAGCTCCTCCCGGGTGAGGCGGGCGGCACCGACTCGGATACCGGCCACGAAGCGCCCGTCGCCCCGGCGCTCGTCGGGACGGGCGGCACCGTTGGACCTCTCGTCGGCGTGGCCAACGCCGATGCCGTCGCCGGCGACGGCCGCGGCGCCGTCGACATGGGCCACGCCGTCGACCACGTAGTCGAGCGCCACCAATCGGAGCGTGTCCTCCACGCCGGCACCGAGCTCCTCGATCTGGAGGCGAATGAGCCGCCCGTCCTCGCCCAGCTCGACCAGGTAGTCCTCGATCTCGGACATGAAGCGGACGACCATCTCGCCGGGCTGCAGGACGGCGACGACGTCGCTGACCGACACGGTGTCCTCGACCTCGAGGGTGGAGAGCAGGGCGAGCGCCAGGTCGTAGCGGGTCTTGAACCGCTGCACGGCGGCGATGGCCTGCGTCGCCTGGTCGACGAGCCGTCCGGTGGGATGCAGGGTGTGACGTTGCGTGCCCCGGTAGATCGACACGGTCGCCATCGCCTCGGACACGGTGATGACCGGGACGTCGATGGAGCGGGCCACCCGCTCCGCCGTGCGGTGACGCGTACCGGTCTCGGTCGTCGGGATCGACGCCCGGGGCATGAGGTGCACGTTGGCGCGGGCGATGCGGGAGGCGTCAGCCGTGAGGATGACGGCACCGTCCATCTTGCACAGCTCGGACAGCCGCTGAGGGCTGAACTCGGCGTCCAGGAGGAACCCTCCCGTGCAGATGGAGAGGACGGCGGGATCGTCCCCGACCACCACCAGGGCGCCGCGTTTCGCCTGAAGGACGCGGTCGAGCCCTTCACGTAGCGGCGTTCCCGGGGCGACGAGGGCCAGCGCCTCCCGCAGCGCTTCGCTGCCGTGGTCGGCCACGATGGCATCGTACCCGGCCGCAACCTTGTCCCGGGACGACAGCCGCCAATCTTGGCCGGTTACCGCAACCGGCCTTGGTGTGCCATGCCTCGGCCGGCCATGGCGGTGACCTCGGCGATGGCCCCGGCGGTGACCTCGGTGGTGACCTCGGCGGTGGCCCCGGTGGCGCGCCCGGCGCGTCCCCTGGCCGACGGCCCGAGAGCGACGGAGATGGCCTCGGCCACCGACGAGACCCGGATGGCGGTGACATCCGACGGCCCGGCGGGGGTGGCTCGGGGGACCAGGACGCGCGTGAACCCGAGCCGGGCCGCCTCGGCGAGCCGCCGATCGGCACCGATCACCTGGCGCACCTCGCCGGCCAGGCCGACCTCACCGGAGGAGAGCAGGTCGGCGGGGAGCGGCACCCCCGTCGCCGCCGACGCGACGGCCAGGGCCAGCGGCAGGTCGGCCGAGGGCTCGGTGGCCCGGAGCCCTCCGGCCACTGAGGCGAAGACGTCCAGCTCGGCGAGCAGGATGCCGGCGCGAGCCTCCAGCACCGCGACGACCGTCGTGAGGCGGCGCGCGTCCACCCCGAGGGCGGTGCGCCGAGGGGTGCCGGCCACCGTGCCCGTGGTCAGCGCCTGAACCTCGACGACCAGGGAGCGGCGGCCCTCGACGAGCGCCGTCACCGCGCTGCCGGCGACGTCGCTCCGCCGGTCGCCCAGCAGCAGCGGAGCCGGATCGGGGACGTCGGCCAGCCCCCGGTCGCCCATCTCGAACAGACCCACCTCGCCGGCTGGGCCGAACCGGTGCTTGACCGCACGCAGCAGCCGCAAGGCGTGGTGGCGGTCGCCCTCGAAGGCCACCACGGTGTCGACCAGGTGCTCGAGGGCCCGGGGCCCGGCGAGGTCGCCGTCCTTGGTGACATGGCCGACGAGCACCACGGCGGCGCCGGTCGATCGGGCGAGCCCAGCGAACGCCTCGACCGCCGCACGGACCTGGGAGAGGGCGCCGGCCGACGCACCCATCGCCGGGTCGGCCACGGTCTGGACCGAGTCGACCACCACCAGTGCCGGGCGGAGCTGGCGCGCCGCGGCCTCCGCTTCGGTGAGGTCCGTCGTGGCGAGGACGTAGAGCGACTCGGGCAGGGGGCCGAGGCGCTCGGCACGGGCGCGCACCTGGGGCGCCGACTCCTCGGCCGACACGAGGAGCACCGGTCGTCCCCGACCGGCCGTGGATGCCATCACCTGGAGCAACAGGGTCGACTTGCCCACGCCCGGCTCCCCGAAGACGAGCGTCACCGATCCCGGGACGAGGCCGCCGGCCAGCACGCGGTCGACCTCCCCGATGCCGGTGGGGACGGGACGTGCCAGGTGGCGGTCGACGGCAACCAGGGGGACGGGCGCCGCCGGATCCGCCGCCGTCGCCCCGGAAGGCGACGGGGCTTCGGGGGCGAGCGTCCCCCAGGCGCCGCAGTCGGCGCACCGCCCGAGCCAGCGCGGCGACCCGGCACCGCAGTCACTGCAGCGGTGGGCAGTGGAGGACCGAGGCACGGCGGCACCCTAGGGCGAGGATGTGACGGCCACCGGTGGCGGCCGGGCGGCCGGCGGGTGGCGCCCGGCAGCCGAGCTCCCGCCGAGCGCGCCAGAGCGCCGGCCTCGAGGCCGACGCTCTGGCGATCGTCCCTGGACGGGAGCTCAGTCCCCGGTGCTGCTCCCGGCGAGCTCCATCGGCGGGGGCTCCACGCCCTCGACGGCCTTGAACGTGAGGTGCGGACCGTCGTGGCCGTCCCCCGGCTCCTGGTCGACGTCGATGACCACCGTCTCGCCCACCCGGAACTCCTTCCACAGGATGCGCTCCGACAGCGGGTCCTCGACCAGCTGCTGGATCGCCCGGCGCAACGGCCGGGCGCCCAGCTGGGGGTCGTAGCCCTTCTCGGCGAGCAAGGCGCGTGCCGACGCCGTGAGCTCGAGCCCGAGCCCCTGGCCCGCCAGCTGCTGTGCCGTCCGGTTGAGCATGAGGTCGACGATCTGGATGACCTCGTCACGGCTGAGCTCGTGGAAGACGATCACCTCGTCGATCCGGTTGAGGAACTCCGGACGGAAGTGGGCCTTCAGGGCCTCGTTGACCTTGGCCTTCATCCGCTCGTAGGTGACCGCCTCGGACGTCTTGGCGAAGCCGACCGAGCTCTTGCGCAGATCCGCCGTCCCCAGGTTCGACGTCATGATCAGCACGGTGTTCTTGAAGTCCACCGAGCGACCCTGGGCATCGGTCAGCCGGCCGTCCTCCAGGATCTGGAGCAGGGCGTTGAACACGTCCGGGTGGGCCTTCTCCACCTCGTCGAACAGCACGACCGAGAACGGCTTGCGGCGCACCGCCTCCGTCAACTGGCCGCCCTCTTCGTACCCGACGTAGCCGGGCGGGGAGCCGACCAGCCGGCTCACGGTGTGCTTCTCCATGTACTCGGACATGTCGAGCTGGATCAGGGCGTCCTCGTCGTCGAAGAGGAACTCGGCGAGCGTCTTGGCCAGCTCCGTCTTCCCGACGCCGGTGGGGCCCAGGAAGATGAACGAGCCGCTCGGCCGCTTCGGGTCCTTCAGGCCCGCCCGCGTACGCCGGATCGCCCGGGACAGCGCCTTGAGGGCCTCCTCCTGGCCGATGACCCGCTTGTGGAGCTCGTCCTCCATCCGCAGGAGCTTGGCGGTCTCCTCCTCGGTGAGGCGGTACACCGGGATCCCGGTCCAGTTGGCCAGGACCTCGGCGATGACCTCCTCGTCGACCACGTCGAACAGGTCGACGCCCTCGGCCCGCCACTCGGCCTCCATGGCCTCCTTGCGGCTCACGCGCTCGGTCTCCTGCTCGGCCAGGCGCTTGGCCTGCTCGAAGGCCCCGCTCTCGATGGCGGCCTCCTTGTCGGAGCGGAGCCGGGCGATCTCCTCGTCGAGCTTCTTGTAGCTCGGCGGGGTGGTCATCCGGCGGATGCGGAGGCGGCTCCCGGCCTCGTCGATGAGGTCGATGGCCTTGTCGGGCAAGTACCGGTCGGCCAGGTAGCGGTCGGCCAGGTTGGCCGCGGCCACCAGGGCCTGGTCGGTGATGGTGACGGCGTGGTGCGATTCGTAACGGTCGCGCAGCCCCTTCAGGATGTCGATGGTGAGGGTCACCGACGGCTGCTCCACCTTCACCGGCTGGAACCGGCGCTCGAGGGCGGCGTCCTTCTCGAGGTGCTTGCGGTACTCGTCGAGGGTGGTGGCCCCGACGGTCTGCAGCTCGCCGCGCGCCAGCATGGGCTTGAGGATCGAGGCAGCGTCGATGGCGCCCTCGGCGGCGCCGGCACCCACGAGGGTGTGCAGCTCGTCGATGAACAGGATGATGTCGCCCCGGGTGCGGATCTCCTTGAGCACCTTCTTCAGGCGCTCCTCGAAGTCACCGCGGTAGCGGCTCCCGGCGACCAGGGCGCCGAGGTCGAGGGTGTAGAGCTGCTTGCCGGCCAGGGTCTCGGGGACCTCGTTGGCCACGATCCGCTGGGCCAGGCCCTCGACGATGGCCGTCTTGCCGACGCCCGGCTCGCCGATGAGGACCGGGTTGTTCTTGGTCCGGCGGGACAGCACCTGCATCACCCGCTCGATCTCTTTCTCCCGGCCGATGACCGGGTCGAGCTTCGTGTCGCGGGCCAGCTGCGTGAGATTGCGGCCGAACTGGTCGAGGACCGGCGAGCCCGAGGGGGTGTCGGACGACGACGAACCGGCGCCGGTGCCGACGGCCTCCTTGCCCTGGTAACCGGACATGAGCTGGATGACCTGCTGGCGCACCCGGCCCAGGTCGGCCCCGAGGCTCACGAGCACCTGGGCGGCCACACCCTCGCCCTCGCGGACGAGGCCGAGGAGCATGTGCTCGGTGCCGATGTAGCTGTGGCCCAGCTGGAGGGCCTCCCGCAAGGAGAGCTCGAGGACCTTCTTGGCCCGCGGCGTGAACGGCGGGGACCCGCTCGGGGCGGTCCCCGCCATGCCGATCGTCTCTTCGACCTTCTCGCGCACTGCCTCGAGTGAGATGCCCAGCGACTCCAGCGCCTTCGCGGCGACGCCCTCACCCTCGTGGATCAGCCCGAGCAGAATGTGCTCCGTCCCGATGAAACTGTGATTGAGCAGGCGCGCTTCTTCCTGCGCCAGCACAAGCACTCGTCGTGCCCGGTCGGTGAAGCGTTCGAACACGTGACCGCCTCCGTATGGCTCGGTTCCTTGATCAACTCTACCCGGAGGCCCCCCGAACACCGCCGCGGCGCTGATCGCTCCCCCGTATCGCGACGATACCGGGTGGGGCCCCAAAAGGCACGGGTCCCGGCCCAATCGGCGACCGGGTCCCCGGCGGGTCCGGCGCCCCCGCACAACCGTGGGGGGCCGCGGAGGCCCGCTGTTGTCGTGCCTCCGCGGACGTCTAATAACCTGCACTCCAGTGAACGCTCTGGACGCCCTCGGCCTTCCCGGCGTCGAGGAGGACCTCAAGCGGCTGGAGCCGCTCCTCTTCTCCTCGGTGACCACGGGGGACGCATTTCTCGACGACGTCACCACCCATCTCATCTCGGCCGGCGGGAAACGCCTGCGGCCGGTGCTCGCCCTCTCCGCCGCCACCGCCGGGGAACGGCCGGCCAGCCGAGAGGACCTGCTGGGTGCCATCGCCGTGGAGCTCGTCCACCTGGCCTCCCTTTACCACGACGACGTCATCGACGAGGCGACCGTGCGGCGCAACGTGAAGAGCGTCAACGCACGTTTCGGCAACCTGGTGGCCATCGTGGCCGGTGACTACCTGCTGGCGCGCTCGGCCGCCATCGCCGCCAGCCTGGGCACGGAGATCGCCGGGCTCCTGGCCGACACGCTCGGTCGCCTGTGCCAAGGACAGGTCAACGAGGTCCGGTCGGCCTTCCAGGTGACCCGGACCGAGGCGGACTACTTCGACGCCATCGCCGGCAAGACGGCGGCGCTCATGTCGGCCTCGTGCCGCATCGGGGCCATCACCGGCGGAGCCCCCCGCGACGAGGTGGACGCCCTCACCGCCTTCGGCCAGTCGCTCGGCATGGTGTTCCAGCTGCGCGACGACGTCCTCGACCTCGTGGCGACCGACGGCGAGCTGGGCAAGCCGCCCGGCCAGGACCTGGCCGAGGGCATCTACACGCTGCCCGTGCTCCTCGCCCTCGCCGACCCCGAGATCGGCCCGGAGCTGCGCAGCCTGCTCGGCCGGCGCCTCGACCTCCCGGAGCGGGAGAAGGCGCGGGCGATCGTGAGCGAGTCCCCTGCCGTGGCCGCCACCGTCGCCGTCGCCGGCCGGTACGCCCGCGAGGCGGTCTCGGCCGCCGCCGGGGTCCGTTCCCCAGCGGTCGCCGCCGGCCTGCGCCGGCTGACCGAGTCGCTTCTCGACGGCCTCCCGGCCTAGCCCTCGGCGCCCTCGACATCTTCGTCGGCGGGGTCTTCGGCGGCCTCGTCCCCGTCGACGCCCCCGGCCGCACCGCCCGCTCCGGCCGCCCCGCCCGCTCCGCCCGCCCCGGCCACTGCCGACGGCAGCGGTCGCAGCGTCGGGAAGGCGATGACCTCGCGGATGTTGGCCGCGTCCGCCAGCAGCATGGCCAGGCGGTCGACGCCGATCCCGAGCCCGGCGGTGGGCGGCAGGCCGTGCTCGAGGGCGCGGAGGAACTCCGTGTCGACGGCCATCGCCTCCTCGTCGCCCGCCGCCCGCTCCCGGGCCTGCTCCTCGAAGCGGGCCCGCTGGTCGTCGGGATCGGTCAGCTCGCTGAAGGCATTGGCCAGCTCCCGTCCGGCCACGATCGCCTCGAAACGCTCGACCAGCGCCGGGTCCTCACGATGCCGTCGGGCGAGCGGCGAGACTTCGGCCGGGTAGTCGAGCACGAAGACGGGGCCCCAGAGGGTCGCCTCGGTCGTCTTCTCGTAGAGCTCGAGCAGCACCTTGCCGGGGCCCCAGGTGGCGTCCACCTCGATGCCGGCGTCGGCGGCGTGGCGGCGCAGCTCGTCGAGGGGCGTGTGGACGTCGACCCGCAGCCCGGTCGCCTCCTCGACGAGGTCCGTCATGGTGGCCCGCCGCCACGGCGGGGCGAGGTCGAGGTCCCGTCCCTGGTAGCTGAGCGAGGTGGTGCCGAGCAGATCGACGGCGAGCCCCGAGACGAGCTCTTCCACGAGCACCATGAGGTCCCGGTAGTCGGCGTACGCCTCGTACAGCTCGAGCAGGGTGAACTCCGGGTTGTGGCGGGTCGACAGACCCTCGTTGCGGAAGACCCTCCCGATCTCGAAGACCTTGTCGAAGCCGCCGATCACGAGGCGCTTCAGGTGCAGCTCGAGGGCGATCCGGAGGTTGAAGTCGGCATCCAGCGCGTGGTGGCGGGTGACGAACGGGCGGGCATGGGCACCGCTCGCCACCCCGTGGAGCACCGGCGTCTCGACCTCGACGAAGCCGAGCGCCCACAGCCGCTCGCGCAGGCGCTGGACCATCCGGCTCCGGAGCTGCAGCACCCGGCGGCTCTCGGGGTTGGCCCACAGGTCGACCTCTCGCTGGCGGTAGCGGGTGTCGACGTCGCTCACGCCGCGCCACTTGTCCCCGAACGACCGCCGCGCCTCGGCCAGGAGGACCCACTCGGCGACCCGCACCGAGAGCTCGCCGCGCCGGGTCCGCACCACCTCGCCCCGGGCTCCCACCCAGTCGCCCAAGTTCAGCCTGGTGAAGGCGGCGAAGTCCTTCGTGGTCTTGTCGAGGGCGAACAGCTGCACGGCGCCCGACCAGTCCCGCAGCTCGGCGAATGCCAGCTTCCCCTGGGGGCGGGACAACATCACCCGGCCGGCGACCGCCACCTCCTCCCCGGACTCCTCGCCGGCGGCGAGCTCGCCCCAGCGCTCGTGGACCTCGGCTGCGGTGGCCGTACGCCCGAAGCGGTACGGCGGCGACCAGGTCTCGCTCATCGGCTCCCCCTCCCGGCGCGAGCACCTCGTGACGGCGCGTCGGCGCCGGCGGGCTCGCCGTGCCCACCGGCCGCCGAGCCGCCGGCGGCCCGAGGCACGTTGCGCTCGTAGACGACGCGCAGTCCGTGGAGGGTGAGCCACGGCTCTATGTGGTCGACAGCCTCGCAATAGGGCGCCACCAGCTCGCTGAGACCGCCGGTGGCGATCACCGTGGCCGGCCCCAGCTCGGCCACGAAGCGCCGGCACAGCCCGTCCACCTGGGCGGCGAAGCCGTACAGGACACCCGACTGGATGGACTCCGCGGTGGAGCGACCGATCACGTCGCGCGGCGGCACCAACTCCACCCGGCGCAGCGCGGCCGCGTGCTGGAACAGCGCTTCCAGGCTGATGGCGACACCGGGGGTGATGGCCCCACCCAGGTACTCGCCTGCCGCCGAGATGGCGTCGAACGTGGTGGCCGTCCCCAGGTCGACCACGACGCACGGCCCGCCGAAGAGCTCGTAGGCCCCGACGGCGTTGGCCACCCGGTCGGCGCCGACGTCCTTCGGGCTGTCGTAGAGGACGGGCATGCCGCTCTTCACCCCGGGGCCGAGGACGACACAGGGCACGTCCCGGAGCCAGCGCGAGGCCATCTGGCGCAGCTCGGCCGTCACCGAGGGGACCGACGAGCTCACGGCGATCCCGTCCACGGCGGCGGCGATGTCGATGCCCTCGAGATCGAGGATCTGGGTGAGGAGCACGGCGTACTCGTCGGGGGTCCGGGTCGGGACGGTCGACAGCCGCCAGTGATGGGTCAGGCCGTCACTCGGCTCGTTCTCGGTCCCGATCCCGAAGGCGACCTCGTCGGACGGCAGGTTGGCGCGCTCGTCGGGTGTGAGGGCGTACAGGCCGACGACCGTCTCCGTGTTCCCAACGTCGATGGCGAGCAGCACGACTCAGCGCACCGGCCCGTGGACCAGCCGGCACCGCCACGATGCCACCGGCTCGGGGAACTCGGCCCGGGCATGGGCCCCCCGGCTCTCCTCCCGTTCACCGGCCGACACCAGGAGCGCCGACGCCACGGTGGCCAGGTTGGCCAGTTCGCCGAGCGCCGGGGTCACGGGCTGGGCCCCTTGGCGGACGGCCGACTCGATCAGGTCGGCCGTCTCGGCCACGACGGCCCCGGCGGCGGCGAGCGACCCCACGCTCCGGACGACGCCGGCCCCCGACGTCATCCCCCGCTGGAGCACGTCGAGCGCCTTGGCCAGGTCTCGCCCGTTCTCGCCCGCCTCGGCCGGTGGCTCCCCCCCCGCCGTCGGCTGACCGGTCGGCGCCACCGTGCGGGCCGCCGCGCCGACGGGACGGACACCGATCTCGGTCATCCTCTCGTCGCCGGCCGCCAGCAGGGCCCCGAGGACCCCGGTGGGCGTCGCCGCGTCGCGGCTGTCGGCCATCGCCTCGGCCAGGCGGGCGCCGAAGACCATCCCCTCGAGGAGCGAGTTCGAGGCCAGGCGGTTGGCCCCGTGGACGCCCGTGCACGCCACCTCGCCGGCCGCCCACAGGCCGGGGAGCGCCGTGGCTCCCCACAGGTCGGTGATCACGCCACCCGACAGGTGGTGGGCGGCAGGGGCGATCGGGAGCCAGTCGGTCGCCGGATCGAGCCCGGCGGAGGTCACGGACTCGGCGATCGTCGGGAACCGCTCGGCGAAGCGCTCGAGCGCCGTGGCGTCCAGCCACAGGTGGTCGACGCCCTGGGCCGCCATCCGGGCCGCCATGGCCCGGCTCACGACGTCGCGCGGCGCCAGCTCGTCGACGAAGCGCTCCCCCTCGGCGTCGCGCAGCAAGGCCCCGTGGCCGCGCAACGCCTCGGAGAGGAGCGGCCGGGGCATCGCTGGGTGGTGGAGCGCCGTGGGATGGAACTGGAAGAACTCCACGTCGGCCACCGGGACCCCAGCCCGCAGGGCCATGGCGAGCCCGTCGCCGGTGGCCTCCGGCGGGTTGGTCGTGACGGCGAACAGCTGGCCCGCCCCGCCGGTGGCCAGCACCACGTGCTCGGCCCGTACGGCCACCGGCCGCGCCACCGGCCCGGGCGGGAGCGCCAGCACCCCGCGGCAGCGACCCGCCTCCACCAGCAGGTCCAGCGCGAACCACCGCTCGAGGACGGCGTCGGCCGCCGCCCGCGTGGCCGCCACCAGCGCCCGCTCGACCTCGGCGCCGGTCGCCAGGCCGCCGGCGTGGACGATGCGGGCGCGGGAGTGGCCCCCTTCGCGGGCGAGGGCGAGCGAGCCCGACACCTCCCTGTCGAACACCGCACCCAGGGCGATCAGCTCCTGGACCCGGGCGGGCCCCTCATCCACGAGGATCCGGACGGCCCCGGCGTCGCACAGCCCGGCCCCGGCCGCCAGCGTGTCGGCCAGGTGCAGGTCGGTCGAGTCCTCGTCCCCGCCGACGACGGCTGCCACGCCGCCCTGGGCCCACCGCGTCGCCGACTGGGTCAGCTCTCCTTTGGTGAGGATGCCGACCCGACAGCCCGTGCCGGCCAATCGCACCGCCGTGGACAGCCCTGCCACCCCGCTGCCGAGCACGAGCACGTCGAAGGGGCCCGTGCCGGTCCGCGAGCTCGTCATGCCGACCAGCGGGCGCCGAGCGGCGCGTCGGCGGCGGGCCCACCCACCACCGGTGGCTCCGACCACGAGGCGTCGAGGCGCGCCGTCTCCTCGTCGGTCACCCGGTTGGAGCGGTCGACGTGGACCACCCGCGGCACATAGGCGCGCAGCTCGTCCTCCGCGTAGTCGGCGTAGGTGATGAGGATCACCCGATCGCCCGGCGCCACCAGGCGGGCCGCCGCCCCGTTGAGGCAGATCTCTCCCGGTCCGCCCTCGATGGCGTACGTCTCGAACCGGGCGCCGTTGTCGATGTCGAGGACCGCCACCTGCTCCCACGGCAGGATGTCGGAGAGCGCCATGAGCTCGGGGTCGATGCTGACCGACCCCACGTAGTGGAGGTTGGCCGACGTGACCGTCGCGCGGTGGATCTTCGACTTCATCATCCGGCGTCGCATTGCGGGACCTGTGGAGACCTTTCGCGTTGAGGACCCGACGCTCAGTCGTCGGGTGTGCGGGCGGGGCAGTTGTCGATGAGGCGGACGGGACCGACCTCGGCGGCGATGAGCAGCCGCACCTCGTCGGGGTGCTGCACGGAGCGGGGGACGGACAGGTCGGCGGCATCGACGGCGGCGGCGTAGTCCAGCCAGGCGAGCGGCTCGGCCGCCACCACGTCGGCCATCACGGCGACGACCGCTGCCGGCCGCCGCTCGCCGGCCGCGATGGCCCGGCGCGCAGCAGCGAGCGCCCGCGAGAGGACGGTGGCCGCCGCCCGCTCCGGTGGGGAGAGACGGACGTTGCGGCTGGAGAGCGCCAGGCCGTCGGGCTCGCGGACCGTCGGGCAGGCGACCACGTCGACGGGGAGGTGCAGGTCGGCCGCCATCCGGCGGATGACCGCCAGCTGCTGGAAGTCCTTCTGACCAAAGTAGGCTCGGCACGTCCCGACGAGGGCGAACAGCGCGGCCACCACCGTGCAGACCCCGTCGAAGTGCCCCGGACGCGATGCCCCCTCCCACAGCTCGGTGAGCCCGGCCACCGTGACACGCGTCGCCGGTGGGTCGGGCCAGTCCGGGTACAGCTCGGCGACGCGTGGGGCGAAGATCGTCGACGCACCCGCCGCCTCGCAGACCTCGAGGTCGGCCTCGAACGTACGAGGGTAGCGGTCGAGGTCGTCGGGGTCGGAGAACTGCAGCGGGTTGACGAAGATCGTCACCGCCACGTGCTCGCACTCGGCCGCCGCCCGCTCGATCAACGAGCGGTGCCCGGCGTGCATGGCGCCCATCGTTGGCACGAGCCCGACCGTGGCGCCACCGGCCCGAGCCGCCTCCAGCGCTTGCCGGAAAGCCTCCGCCGTGCGCACGACCGCCGGGACGCCGGTGGACGGTCCGGCCGCCGGCACGGTCGACAGCGTCGGCACGGTCGACAGCGTCGGCACGGTGGGCACGTCAGGCCGCCACCACGGCGCCGGCGCCGGCGACAGCGCCGGCATCGGCACCGTGGTCGGCCTCGGCCTCGGCCTCGGCGCCGGCCTGCACCTGCGCCTGCACCTGTAGCGCCAGGGCGACTCCTGCTCGGTAGCCGGCTCGCTCCTCGGGCGGCATGGCCGCCAGGTGGCGCTCGAGCGTGGCCCGGTCGCCCCGGGCGGCCGGCCCGGTTAGCGCCCGACGGGGGCCGGATTCGGCCACGTCCTCGAGGGCGGCGTGGGCGAGCGGCAGGAAGGCGCCGAGGGGCAACCCCGCCGCCGCCGCCAGCCGCTCGACCTGGCCGAGGAGGCCGACGAGGTGGTTGGCGGCCACGCAGGCGGCGGCGTGGTAAAGGGCGCGGTCGCCGTCGGGCACGGCGAGCGCGATGCCCCCGAGCGCCGCCACCAGGTCGGAGGCGGCCGGGTCGCCGGCGACGGCGAAGGTCGCGCCACTCCGTAGGCGGACGGCTCCCCGCTCCGGATCGGGCAGCGGGACGAGCGGGTGGACCGACGCCCGCCGGGGATGAGGCGTCAGGACGTCGAGCCCGAGCGACCCCGAGAGGTGGACCACGGCACAGGCCTCCCTCGGCTCGACGGCAGCGGCCACAGCGGCGACGGCGTCGTCGGGAACCGAGAGCACCAGCACGTCCACGCCGTCGGCAGCGTCGTCGACCGGCTGGTGGCGGCTGCGGAACCCGACGACCTCCCAGCCCGCCGTCGCGAGCGCGAGGGCAAGGGCGCGGCCAGCACGGCCGGGACCGATGAAGCGAACGGTGCGCACCGACTCCTCCCCTGGCGATCCAGCCCGCTACGGGTGCCGGTCGCGGTTCTCGTCCGGATGTGGAGCTCGCTCACAGTGTACCGAGGCGCCGCACCTCCCCACCAGCTGCGCCGACGGCCGCCTCGGTGACGAGGTCCGGCGCCAGGTCCCGCAACGGGGCGAGCACGAAGCGGCGGTCCCACATGCGGGGGTGGGGCACCTCGAGGTCGGCCTCGACGACCACGGTCTCGCCGACGAGCAGGACGTCGGCGTCCAGCGTCCGGGGTCCGAACCGGACCGTCCGCACCCGGTGGGCCTCCCGCTCCAGGGCGGCGCACCGTTCGAGGAGGCGACGCGCGGTGTCGTGGGTGTCGAGCTCCACAACCAGGTTGAGGTAGGACGGCTGGTCCTCGGGACCACCCACCGGCGCCGTCTCGTAGAGGGGCGAGACGGCGACGACGTCCCCGCCCGCTCGCAGCGTCGCGACGGCCCGGCGGAGCTGCTGGCGCCGGTCGCCCAGGTTGGCGCCGAGCCCGAGGAAGGCCCGGGTCACCCCGCGCCCGGCGGCGCGTGGCGCGTCCCGGCCGCCGCGCGGTCCCGCACGACCCGCACACCGACCGACCCGAGCTGGGCGGCGATCGGCGGCCGCAGCTTGCGCACCGTGACCTGCACCGTCGCCACGCGGTCGTCCTCGTCCAGCAGTGCGCGGGCGACGGCGTCGGCCAGCGCCTCGAGGAGCAGGAACGAGCGGCCCGCCACCACGTCGACCGCCCGGGTGCACAGCGCCCCGTAGTCGGCGGTGTCCTCGAGGGCGTCCGTCACCCCGGCCCGCCGCAGGTCGAGGCCCACGTCCAGGTCGAGGGCGAAGGGCTGGGCGCGCTCGCGCTCTTCGGGGAGCACCCCGTGGACGCCCATCACCCGCAGGTCGCGAACCTCGATGCGGTCCCCGTCCACCGGCAGGGTCAGACTGGCTGGCGGGGCGGGAGCCTGGCCGACGTCACCACCAGCTCCCGGCCGGCCGACCCCATCGGATGGCCAACCAGGCGCTCGACCAGGTTGATCGCCTGGGCGCTCGAGGCGAGCCGGCCCGACCACACGAGGAAGCCGGCGGCCACGCCCATCACCCGGTCGCCGAGCCCCTCCTGGTGCACGAGGATGCGCAGGCCGTCGCGCAGGGAACGGTCGAGGTCCCGGTAGCAGTCGGCAAGTGCCGGGCGGGCGTCGATGTTGGGCGCCAGCGGGAAATGGGCGTAATCGAGGTCTTCCTCGTCGTAGGCGTAGAGGTTGTGATGCGAGGTCAGCAGCGACACGACCCGGTTGAAGCCCTGGCCCCGCAGCCAGATGATCTCCTCCTGGCGGCGGACGCGCCGGTGGTTGGGCGCGAAGCCTCCCGGCCGTTCGCTGATGGCCAGGCGGTCCCGGATGATCCAGGTGAAGTTCCGCGGAGGGATCCCCGCCGCCCACTTGCCCTTCATGGTGCCGTGCTCATCGTTGGCTCATCGTTGCGCTCACCGTGCCGTGGAAGGCGCCGGGCGCCGGGCGCCGGCGGCGGTTGCCGGCGTGCGCTCACGTGGGCTCACGCCACGGCCGCCACTCGCGCGGTGCCCACCAGGGACGCCGCATCAACCGTGGGGGCCACGTCGTGGACGCGGACCATGTCGGCCCCGGCGGACATCGCCCAGGCAGCCGTCGCCAGCGATGCCTCGAACCGCTCGGTCACCGGGAGCCCCGCCCCGCCACGAGCGCCGAAACGCGCCAGGAACCGCTTCCGGCTGGTTCCCACCAGCACCCGGGCCCCGGCCCGGTGGGCGGCGACGGCCAGGCCCGGCAGGCCGGCGAGCAGCTGCAGGTTGTGGTCGCCGGTCTTTGCGAACCCGATCCCGGGATCGACCCAGACCTCGTCGATGCCGGCGTCCCTCGCCTGGGCCGCGAGGTGCAGCACGTGGCCGTGGACCTCGGCCACCACGTCGTCGTAGTGGGCCAGGCTGTCCATCGTCGCCGCGGTCCCACGCCGGTGCATCGCCACCCAGCCGACGCCGCACTCGGCGGCGACCGACCACAGCTCGCCCGACACGTCATTGAGCAGGGTGGCGCCGGCGGCGGCGGCGGCCCGGGCGACCCCCGGCTTCACGGTGTCGATCGAGACGCGCACCTCCGGCGCGAGCGCCTCCACCACCGGCAGGACGCGGCGCAGCTCTTCGGCCTCGTCGACCGGTCGGGCCCCCGGGCGGCTCGACTCGCCGCCCACGTCGACGACATCGGCGCCCTCGGCGACCATCTCGCGGCCCCGGGCGACGGCGTTGCCCGGGTGCAGGAACCGTCCGCCGTCGGAGAAGGAGTCGGGCGTCACGTTGAGGACGCCCATGACAAGGGGCCGGTCCTCGGCGTGGGTGGGCACCGGGCCAGCGTAGGCGAACCCGGGTGCCCACGCGGGCGGCCGTCGGCGCCCACGGGGGCCCAGCTCGGGCCGCGAGCGGCCCTTACGAGCGGCCGATGGCCGGCGTACGAGCGGCCGATGGGCGCCCTATCGACCGTGGACGAACTGCATCGCCTCCGCACGGGTGGAGGGGTCGGAGCGGAACAGCCCCCGGACCGCCGACGTCACCGTGAGCGTGCCCGGCTTCTTGACGCCCCGCATGGACATGCACAGATGCTCGGCCTCCACCACCACGAGCACGCCGCGGGGGGCCAGCGTCCGCTCGACGGCGTCGGCGATCTGGGTCGTCATGCGCTCTTGGACCTGGAGGCGCCGGGCGAACCCGTCCACCAGCCGGGCCAGCTTGGAAAGGCCGGTGATGCGGCCGTCGCTGGCCGGGATGTACGCCACGTGCGCCCGGCCGATGAAGGGGACGAGGTGGTGCTCGCACAGCGAGGCGAACGGGATGTCCCGAACCATGACCATCTCGTCGTGCTCGGCCGCGAACGTGACGGTGAGGTGCCGGGACGGGTCGTCGACGAGGCCCGAGAACAGCTCTTCGTACATGGCGGCCACCCGTCGGGGCGTGTCGCGCAACCCCTCACGCTGGGGATCCTCGCCGATGGCGGCGAGCAACTCGGCCACGGCCTGTTCGGCGCGGGGGATGTCGACCGGCACCGGCGCTCCTCTCTCGGGTCCTCTCAGCATCGCACCCACGGCCGCTGGCCATCCCGCCCGGGCACCGAGGCCGGCTGCGAGCAGCGCCCGCTCAGCCGGGCGACGACCCCAGGTAGGCGTGCACCCCGCGCAGGTTGCGGTAGCGCTCGGCGACGTCGAGCCCGTACCCGACGACGAACTCCGAGGCGATGGTGAAGCCTACGTACCGCAGGTCCAGGTCGACGCGCTGCTCCCCCTCTTTCACCAGGAGGGCACAGACGTCGACGCTCGCCGGGCGGCGGGCGTGGAGGTACTTGCGGAGGTAGTTGAGCGTCAGGCCGCTGTCGATGATGTCCTCCACCACGAGGACCCGCCGCCCCGTCAGCTCGGCGTCGAGGTCCTTCACGATGCGGACGACGCCCGACGTCCGGGTGGCGCTGCCGTAGGAGGAGACGGCCATGAAATCGACGTCGACCGGCAGCTCGATGGCCCGGCACAGGTCGCTCATGAACAGCATGGCGCCCTTGAGCACGCCCAAGAGGAGCGGCGGGTCGTCGGCATAGTCGGCGGTGATGCGGGCCCCGAGCTCGGCGACCTTGGCGGCGATCTCCTCGGCGCCGACCCGCACCGGGCCGATCTCGTGCGCTGCCCATCCCGGGGCCACTTCGGTGGCCTCCCCCGTCGTCACCTGCGGAACCCTACCGGAACGGTGCCACCTGTCCCCTTCCCGCTCCCGCGGTCGCTCTCAGCTCGGTCGCCCCGCGGCGTGCTCCCGGGTCCGGCGTCCTGGGCGGGACCGGGCGGTGACAGCCGGAGGCGGCCGGCCGAGCGGCGGACCCGCCATCCGCCCGCCACCTCGGTGGCGCGGGCCAGCCCCCGGGCCACGGCGAGGACACGGGCGACGTCCCCCGACGACGGCGGCTGCCGATCGAGACCGGCGCCGGGCGCGTCGGTGCCGCCGGTGCCCACCGGGCGCCCGCCGGTCGGCGGGGTGGCGCCCGAGGCCCGCAGCCAGCGGCGAACGGCGCGGCGTCCGAGCGGGGCGGGCGCAGCCCCGAGGGCCCGGGCGTCCTCGGGGTCGGGCAGCGACGCGGCCGCCAACCCTTCGAGGAAGGCGGCATCGTCCCGGCACAGGTCGGCGGTCCGTGCCAGGAGGGGGACCGGTTCGCGGCCGGCGATCGACCGGCACAGCGGCAGCAGCTCGTGGCGGACCCGGTTGCGCAGGTGGGCCGGGTCCTCGTTGGTCGGGTCGGTCAGCCAGTGGAGGCCGGCGGCGGTGCACACCGCTTGCGCCTCGGCCCGTCGCACGCCCAGGAGCGGGTGCTCCGGTCCTGGTCGCATCGCCGCCAGCCCGTCCAGTCCCGAGCCGCGCAGCAGGTGGGCGAGGACCGTCTCGGCCTGGTCGTCCATCGTGTGGCCGGTGGCGACCTCCGGGGGGAGGACGCCATAGCGGGCAGCGCGAGCCCGCGCCTCGAGGTCGGGCCCCGGCGGTACGCCGACCCGGAGGGCACGAAACTCGGCGCCGACTCGCCGGGCCGCGTCGGCCACCACGCCGGCCTCGTCGGCCGACCCCGGCCGCAGCCCGTGGTCGACGTGAACTGCCGTCACCCGGCACCCGGCGGCAACGGCCAGGACGAGGAGCGCCGTCGAGTCCGGGCCGCCCGACACGGCGCAGGTGAGCGGCGTGCCCGCCGCGGGGAACGTGCAGCGGGGGAGGATGCCGGCGACGGCCGGCAGCGCGGCCAGCGCGGCCCGCTCCGGCTGCCCGGGCAGCGCCCCGGCCGGACCCGTGCCCGCACCGGGGGTCACGGCCGTCAGCTGGCGGCCGGCATGGCCTGCACCCGGGCGACCCATCGGTCCGGCTCCCGGATCTCGGACAGGGCCGGCAGCCATTCGGGCCCCTGCCACACCTTGTCCAACAGCGCCGTCCCGCCGGCCTGCTCGACGGCGTACACGAAGGCCTCGCCTTCGGCGTACTGGCGAAACTTCGCCTCGAGCCCCAGCAGGCGAAGCAGCACCTTGGCCGGCCCGCGTGCCTGCTCGCGGCGCTCCCGGAGCACGGCGCCGAACCGCTCCGCGCCCGGCACCGCCGCCGCGCCAGCCCGGTCCATGACCACGTCGCCGTGGCCCTCGAGCAGGCTCATGAGCGCCTGCAGCCGGCGGATGGCCTCCATCTGCTCCTCGCCGGCCACCAGGCCGATCATGCCGGCGTCCTCGAGCGGGCTCTCACCCGACCGCAGCTGCTCCGCAACCCGGCGCACCATCTCGGCCAACCGGTGTGGGTCGGCGCGGAAGGGCTCCAGGCCCTGGTCGACCAGCGAGAGGAAGTGGTCCCGCAGCCACGGCACGGCCGTGAACTGGCACCGGTGCGTGACCTCGTGGAGGGCCAGCCACAGCCGGAACTCGCGGGAGGGGAAGCCGTAGCGCGACTCGAGCGACACCACATTGGGCCCCACGTAGTAGAGGACGTCCTGGTCCTCCGACATCTCCTCGGTGATGAGGAGGTCGTACTGGCCGAGCACCCGGGTCGACATCCACGACAGCACGGCGCCGAGCTGGGCCCCGCTCATCGCCCGGCCGGCACCCGACATCGTGCCGGCGAGCGACTCGGGCAGCAGCTGGGTGAGGCCGGCCAACGGGCTCGAGCGCCGCGCCTCGGCGCGGCGCTCCTCGTACTTTCGGAGGGTGGGCCCGAGGAGCCGCTGCATCGACGCCACGTTGGCCCGCACCCAGCCGGGACGATCGGTGACCATCGCCCGACCCGGCGACGGGGCACGCCAACCGGTGGACGCCGCCACCAGCTCCTCGGCTTGGGCGGTCAGCTCGACGAATTCGTCCTGGACGGCGGCAGCCCGATAGCCGAGCGGCAGCGGTCGGCGAGCGAGCAGCCGCTCGGCGACCCGCTCGGCGACGGTCCAGTCGATCAGCCCGGGTCCATCGGCCGGGCGCTCCCCGCCGGCCTCGCCGTCGGCGCGGTCGAACGGCGCCGTCACCCGAGGGCGTCCGATCCGCCGGTGCTCGAGCCCCCGGGAGCCGATCCGTCGAGGGCGGCATCCTGGCGGGTGGCCTCCGCGCGCAGGGCTGCCGCCACCCGGTCCTTGAGCGCCTCGGGCACCCGGTCCTTGCACCGGTTGGCGACCACCATGCGCAGCTCAGCTTCGAACTCCGCCGCCTCCCCGCACCAGCCGCACTCGTCGAGGTGCACCGAGATCTGGACCCGGCGGACGTCGTTGAGCTCACCGTCGAGATAGCGGTACAGCTGGCGGACCGCCTCGTTGCAGTCCACCTCGTTGGAGCCGTCCCCGCATGGCCCTCCGTGCTCGTCGCTCACGCCAGTCGCCACGACGCGCCTCCCGTCACCACTGCCGGCCGCCACGTCGGGCTGCCCCACCTGCGTGCCGGCGCCGGGCGCTCACGATGCACCCGGCCCCGCTCCGACCAGCCCTCGAGCCTCTGCGAAGTGGTGCAACGCCTTCTGCAGCGCCCTTCTTCCCCGGTGGATCCGGCTCATGACCGTGCCGATGGGGACGTCGGTGATCTCGGCGATCTCCTTGTACGAGAACCCCTCGACGTCGGCAAGGAGCACCGCGATGCGGAAGGCGTCGGGCAGCGACTCGATCGCCGCCTTCACCTCGTCGTCGGTGAAGCTGTCGAGGGCCTCGTCCTCGGCGCTCCGGCCGCTCACGACGCCGTCGCCGGTGGCGAGGCGCCGGTACAGGTAGAGGTCCTCGACGTCCTCCACGTCGGACACGTCCGGGCGTCGCTTGGCCGCCCGGTAGGCGTTGATGTAGGTGTTCGTCAGGATGCGGTAGAGCCAGGCCTTGAGGTTGGTGCCCTCGGTGAACCCGTCGAACGCCCGGTAGGCCTTCAGGTACGTCTCCTGGACCAGGTCCTCGGCGTCCGAGGGGTTGCGCGTCATGCGCAGCGCGGCGGTGTACAGCGCCGGCATGTACTCCATCGTCAGCTCGGTGAACCGGGCCCGGTCGGCCATGTCGAGACCCTACCCGTGCGCCAGCCGCGACCGCCCGCAGGGCCCCCGTGGCACTACGGTTCGGGTCGCCCCGCCCCGTTCACCCATGGACCGCCTGTGATCCGACACCCCGCCACCCGAGGTGCCTGCAGCCGCCGGGCGTCGCACGTGGTGGCCGCCCTCGCCCTCGTGGCGGTGGCCGCCGTCCTCGCCGCCTGTGGCGGACCGCCAGCCTCGGTCGTCACACGCCAGCACTCGTCGCGCGCCAACGTGGCCGCCGCGGCCGGGGACCCCGCGCCCGGGGACCCCGCGGCCGCGGTGCAGGTCAACGGCCGTCTCTCGGCGCCCGGAGGGCCGTACCTCGTCGACCGCTTCGGCCGGGTCGTCATCCTCCACGGCGTGAACGCCGTGGAGAAGAACCCTCCCTACGAGCTCACGGTCACCCCGAACCGTCCCTGGACCTTCGACGCCGCCGATGCTCGGCGGATCGCCGCCCTCGGCTTCGACGTCGTCCGCCTCGGGGTCCTGTGGCAGGGCCTGGAGCCCGGCCCTGCCGGTGTGGGAGCCAACGACCCGGCGGTGTGCGCGCCCGGGGCCCCAGCGGGCGGCCTCGGCTTCTTCGACGCCCGGACCGCCGCCGCCTACCTGGCGAAGGTGGCGAAGGTCGTCGACCTCCTCGGGCGGGCGCACGTCTACACCCTCCTCGACATGCACCAGGACGTCTACAGCCAAGCGTTCGCCGGCGAGGGCGCCCCGGCCTGGGCGGTGTGCACGGACGGCCAGCCGGTGGTGCTGGCGGCCGGACGCTGGTCGAAGAATTACGCCGATACCACCCTGCACACCGCCATGACGCACTTCTGGACCAACGACGTGGTGGGCAATCTCCAGGGGCAGTTCGACCGTGCGTGGGGGTTCGTCGCCCACCGGTTCGCGCACAACCCGTGGGTGGTCGGCTACGACCCGTTCAACGAGCCCTTCGAGCCGAACCTGTCGCCGGCGCAGTCGGTGCAGTTCGCCACCCAGCTGGAGTGCTTCTACACCGGCCGTCGCCACCCGGGCGCCCTCAAGCAGGGCGGGGCGCCCGTGACGTGCCCGGCCGGCGACCCCGCCGAGGGCGTCGTGCCCACGATCGAGGCCGCCGACCACCAGCACCTCGTGTTCATCGAGCCCGACATCTACGGCATCCCCCACGGCGCGCCCGCCATGCTGGGCCCGATGCCGTTTCCCCGGCTCGTGTTCAACTTCCACGTCTACTGCGGAGCCCGCAGCCCGGTGACGGGCGACCCCACCACACTGGTCGCCTGCGTCAACCAGGAGCTGCAGAGCATGTCGCGCCTCGAGCAAGAGCGCGCCCTGCTGTCGTCGCCCGAGCAGCCGGGCGGCCCGCCGGCCTTCATGAGCGAGTTCGGTGCCAGTCAGGACCCCGCGCTGATCCAACAGCTGACGTCGGCTGCCGACCAGTACGCGCTGGGCTGGGCGTACTGGGCATGGAAGTACTACGACGACCCGACGGGGAGCTCGAACGAAGGCCTGGTCGAGCCGTCGGGGCACCTGGCCCCGACGGCCCCGGTCCTGTCGGCCACCTATGCCCAGGCGGTCGCCGGCACCCCGGTCAGCGTGTCGTGGACACCACTCTCGGGCGCCTACACGCTGGTGTACGCCCCCAACCCTGCCGTGGCGGCGCCAACCGTGCTCTTCGTCGGCCAGGCGTCCATCGGCCGGGCCGGCTACTGCACGACGGTGCGCGGCGGCACGGTGACGTCGAAGCCCGGCGCCCGCCACCTGCTGGTGCAGAACGCCGCCGGCGCGAGCCAGGTGGTCGTGACGCTGGCCCCCGGCTGGTGCCGGTGACCGACGTCGCCGGGAGCGCCGGCTGGGAGCTCCGCTCGGTCGGCGGCCTGGACCTCCTCGTGTGCACCCCGCTCGAGGCGGCGGGCATCGACGCCGCAGTGACGGGGCGGCGCGGGGGGGTCTCGACCGGGCCGTACCGGTCCCTGAACCTGGCCCTCCACGTGGGCGACGATCCGGCAGCCGTGCGAGAGAACCGGCGCCGGGCGGCGGCGGCGCTCGGCGTCCAACCGGCCGACCTCGTGCTGGGCCAACAGGTCCACGGGGCCGTCGTCGCGGCCGTGACCGAGGCGGACCGGGGCCGCAGCCTGGCCGACGCCGAGGACGCCCTCGCCGGGGTGGACGCCCTCGTGACGGACCGTCCGGGCCCGGTCCTCGTCACGCTGGTGGCCGACTGCGTGCCCCTCGTGCTGGCGGACCCGGCGGCTGGCGTCCTCGCCACGGCCCACGCCGGGTGGCGCGGGGCGACCTCGGGCGTGGTCGAACAGACGGTGGCGGCCATGGCCGCGTTCGGGGCCCGGCCCGCACGCCTGGTGGCCGGGGTCGGTCCAGCGGTCGCCGGCGCCGGGTACCAGGTCGGCGAGGACGTCGCCGCCGCCGTCCGGCACCACCTGGGGGACCTCTCCGGCGACGTGCTCGCGCCGGACGGGCCGGGCCACTGGCGCTGCGACCTGCCGGCGGCGGTGGCCCTCCTCCTCCGGCGAGCCGGCGTCCGGAGGGAGGCCATCCACGTCGCCGCCGTCACCACCGGGCGCGGCGGCCCCTTCTTCAGCGACCGGGCGGTCCGGCCGTGCGGGCGGTTCGCCCTCCTCGCCCGGCTCCGCCGGTGACGGCCGGCCGGAGGCACCGCCCGTAGCATGGCTACGCGGCGGCGGCACGCGGCGGCGGTGGCACACGGCGGCGGCACACGGCGGCGGGACACGACAGCAGCAAGAACGGCAGCACCAGGGCACACGGGGAGACAGGACCATCACGACCAGGCGCGACCGGTTCCGCTACGACGGCTACGAGCTCGACCTGGCGCGCCACCGCCTCACCTGCCGGTACCGGCTCGGTGACCGCCGGTTCACCGAGGAGATCGCCATCGAGGTGCCGGCGGGTGCACCGCCGGCTCCGCCCGAGGCAGCCGATGCCGCCGCCCGCCTGGTGCACCTCCTCGGCGGGGTCTCGTACTACAAGACGGCGGCACCCCCCGTCATCGACCTGGGCGACCTCGCCACCACGGGCGCCGAACGGTCGTTCCTCCGCACCTACTACGTCGACGGCCTCGGCGAGATGGCGCACCGCAATGGACTGGACCTCTCCGGCCTCGAGGTCGTGGGCCCGGATCTCGGGCAGCGGGTGCCGGCCGCCTGCACCCCGGCGGCAGGGCGTCCGCTCGTGCCCTTCGGCGGGGGCATCGACTCGGTCGTCACGGCCGAGGAGGTCCGCGCCGTCCACCCCGACACCACCCTCTTCGTGGTGAGCCGGCCGGGCGACCGGTTCGCCGCCCTGGAGGCGGCGCTCGACGCCACCGGGCTGCCCGTGGTGCGGGCCGAACGGCGCATCGACGACGCCGTGCTCCGCTCGACCGAGCAGGGCTTCCTCAACGGTCATGTGCCGGTGACCGGCATCCTTTCGGCGGTCGCCATCCTGGCGGCGGTCCTCGGCGGCCACGACGCGGTCGTCATGGCCAACGAGTGGTCGGCCTCCTCGGCCACCCTCCACGTCGGCGGCCGTGCCGTGAACCACCAGTGGTCCAAGGGCCTGGCGTTCGAGCGGGGCTTCCGGGAGCTGGTGACGGCCGCGCTCGGCACCGGCGTCGACTACTTCTCCCTGTTGCGGCCGCGCTCGGAGCTGTGGGTGGCCGAGCGGTTCGCCCGGCTCCCCCGGTACCACCGGGCGTTCTGCAGCTGCAACCGGGCGTTCATCATCGACCCGGCGCGGCGGCTCGACCGGTGGTGCGGCACGTGCGACAAGTGCTGCTTCATCGACCTGGTGCTGGCGCCGTTCCTCGACCCGGCAACGCTGTCGGGCGTGTTCGAAGGTGACGAGCCGCTGGCACGAGGGGAGCTCGACGGACGTTTCCGGGGGCTCGTCGGGTTGGGGGAGGCGAAGCCGTTCGAGTGCGTCGGCGACGTCGAGGAGTCCCGGGCCGCCCTGACCCTCGCTGCCGCCCGGCCCGACCGTGCCGGCACGCCGCTCCTCCAGGCGCTGGCGCGCGAGGTGGGGCCGGCGGCGGCGACCCGGGGCTGGGCCGGCCTGTTGGGCGAGCACTTCGTGCCGGCCGAGTACCTGGCCGGTGCCGCCGGGGCGGGTGGCAGCGGGGTGGGCGGGTGACGCCCGCCGGCCGCCCCACACCGTCGGTGCTCGCACCGGCGCCGGCGATCGGCTGGTCCGACCTGGCCGGTGCTGCCGTGGGCATCTGGGGGGTCGGGGTCGAGGGCGGCGCCAGCCTGCGGCGGCTGCGGGCGCTCGGGGCCACCCCCGTCCTGGTCGACGACCGCCCGCCCTCCTCGACGGTCGGCGGGCTCCCGGTCCTCCCGACCACCGAGGGCGGCCTGGAGGCGCTCGCCCGCTGCGACGTCGTGGTGAAGTCCCCCGGGATCAGCCGTCACCGCCCGGACGTCGTCGAGCTGGCCGCTCGAGGCGTGGCCGTGGCGGGCGGGCTCGGGCTCTGGCTGCAGGAGACCGACCGGGACCGGGTGCTGTGCGTGACGGGCACCAAGGGCAAGAGCACCACGACGGCCGTCGCCGCCCATCTCCTCACCGCCCTCGGGGTGCGGGCTCGGACGGCCGGCAACTTCGGCCTGCCGCCGTGGGACCCCCAAGGTGGCGACGACCCGGTCGACTACTGGGTGGTCGAGGTCTCGAGCTTCCAGGCGACCGACCTCGCCGCCGCGCCGCCGGTGGTGGCCGTCACCTCGCTCGGCGCGGACCACCTCGACTGGCACGGGGACCTCGACGCGTACTACCGGGACAAGCTGTCGCTCTGCACCCGCCCGGGCGCCCGGCTGACCGTGGCCGACGGCTCGAGCGACGCGCTGCGGACCCATCGGGCCCTGCTCGGGCAGGAGGTCCGCTGGGTGGCGGTGGGCGACCCCGACCTCGACGGACCCTGGGCCGACGGCCTCGGACTGCTCGGGGCCCACAACCGCCGCAATGCCCTGGTGGCGCGAGCCTGCCTCGAGGCCCTCGGCGTGCCGCGTGCCGGCGACGACCCTGCGCTCGCCCGGGCGGCCGCCGGGTTCACCGGGCTCGACAGCCGACTGCGGCGCCTCGGCACGGTGGCCGGTGTCGAGTTCGTCGACGACAGCCTCTCGACCAACGTGCTGCCCACCCTCGCCGCCCTGGACGCCTTCGCCGGCCGGCGCCTCGCACTGCTGGCCGGCGGCTACGACCGGGGGATCGACTACGCGCCCCTCGCCGCCCGGCTGCTGGCACGCGCCGAGCCGACCTTCCTGGCCACCCTGCCGGCGAGTGGCGCCCGCATCCGGACGGCGCTCGCCGGGACGGCGGGTGGCGCCGGGGGCTCGGTGCCCGCCTCCGACCCCGCCGGCGGCTCGGCGCTGACCGTGGTGGACGCCCCCGACGTGGCGGCGGCCACCGAGTCGGCGTTCGCCTGGGCCCGCCCGGACGGCGTCGTGCTCCTGTCCCCCGCCGCCCCCAGCTTCGGGCAGTTCCGCGACTACCGGGAGCGGGCGGCCGCCTTCGCCGAGGCGATGGCCGCGTGCGCCGCCCTGCCGGGCGTCGCCGGCGAGGGCCACCGCGTCACGGCTGGGGGAGCAGGACGTGGGGGTTCAGGATCCCGTCGGGGTCCAGCGCCCGCTTGACGGCGGCGAAGGCCGCGAGCTCGGCGGGGCTGCGGTTGAGGTGCAACCAATGGGCCTTGGCGGTCCCGATCCCGTGCTCGGCGCTGATGGACCCGCCTCGCTCGACGACCGCCCGGAGGACGGCGTCGTCGACGGTCTCGTCGTCGGGGTCGGGCCCGGTCACGTTGACGTGCACGTTGCCGTCGGCCACGTGCCCGTACAGCCAGGTGCGGGCGCCCGGTGCCACCGCCGCCACGACGGCGGGCACCTCCGCCACGAACGCCGCCAGCTCGCCGAAGGGAAGGGTCACGTCCAGCTTGTGGGGCGGCACGCCGACCGCGTTGACCGCCTCGGGCTGCGCCTCCCGGTAGCGCCACAGAGCACGGGCGCGCGGGGCCTCGGTCCCGACGGCCGCGTCCGCCAGGCCCTCGACGGAGCCCACCGCCTCGACGAGGGCGGCCGTCGGATCGGTCGGTCCCGACACCTCCAGGAGCAGGTAGGCGTCGTGGGGCTCGGGGAAGGGTGCCGGGAGGCCGGACGTGGCGCACACCAGCTCCATGCCGGGCCCGAGGAGGAACTCGGCCGCCGAGAGGTCGGGGAGCTCCCGGCGGACGCCGAGCGCCGTCGCCACCATCCGCCCCACCGCGTCGTCACCGTCGAAGGCGAGGAGCGCCACCACCGAGGCCGGTGACGGGGGCACCAACCGCAACCGTACGGCGGTCACCACCCCGAGCGTCCCCTCGCTCCCGCACAGCAACGGCGCCAGTGCGTAGCCGGTGTTGTCCTTGAGCAGCCCGCCCAGGTGGGACACGACGGCGCCCGTCCCCAGGACGGCCTCGACCCCGAGCACCTGCGCCCGGGTGTCGCCGTAGCGCAGGAGGCGCAGGCCGCCGGCGTTGGTCCCGACGTTGCCGCCGATCGTGGCGCTGTCCCGGGCGCCCAGGTCGACCCCGTAGGTCCACCCGGCGGCCTCGGCGCCCGCCCGCAGGTCGCCGAGCGTCACCCCCGCCCCGGCGGTCACCTGTCCGGCCTGCCGGTCCACCTCCCCGAGCCCGGACAGGCGCCGGAGGCTGAGCACCACCTCACCGTGGAGCGGGACGCCGCCGCCGACCAAGCCGGTGTTGCCACCCTGGGGGACCAGGGGGGCACCGTGGCGGCGGCACGCCGCCACCACCCCGGCGACCTCGTCGGTCGTGCCGGGCCGGACCACGACCCCCGTTGCGCCCTTGAACCGTCCCGTCCAGTCCACGGCGTAGCTCGCCACCACCTCGGGGTCGGTGAGCACGTGCGGGTGACCGACCACCTCGGCCAGGTCGGCCAGGAGGGCCGGGGCGGCGGCGTCGACGACGTCGGTGGTGTCGGCGGGTTCCACGACGGCGCAGCGTACCTCTGTGCCGGGGATCGGCCGTCCCGTGCCGGACGGCGACCGGCGGGGGCGGGACCGGACGGGGTCGGACGGATCGGGGGGGCGCCCCACGAGGCTCGGTGGGCGCTCGGGGCCTGACGCGCTTGACAGGCGTCCGAACTGCAACCAGAGTGCAACCGTCATTTTCACGACGGGCAGCCGACCGGTGCCCGACGAACTCGATCTTCGACCGTGCCGAACATGCCGAACATGCCGAACATGCCGAACATGCCGAACATGCCCCCACCCCACCCCACCCCGCCCCGGATCGCCTACACCGAGCGCCTGGTCACCTTGCTCACCGACGCCACCGGAGCCCTGCACGACCTCGGCGGCCACGCCCGCCTGGTCCCCGACGCCCGGCTCGCCGGCGCCGCCGCGATCGTCGACACGGCGACCCGGTGCGCTGCTCTGGACGGCGACCGCGTGGGCGCCGTCGACCTCCTCCGGTTCGAGGCCGGCGACACGCTGGGCCCTGCGGGTGCGGATCGTGACGGCCCCTTGGCGGCCACGGCCCGCGGGGCCGCCGACCGGGCCGCCGCCCTGCGGCTCGGTCTCGACCGCCTTGCAGAGGGCGCCCCGCTCGACGGCGCCCTCCTGTGGGCGGTCCGGTGTCGCCTGGACGGCGGCGCCACTGCTGGGCCAGCGGCGTCGGCGGTGACGGCGGGAACGGCGGCCACTGCGGCTTGGCGGAAGCTGGCGCGGCTCCTCGGCGACGGCTCGCTGCCCCTGCTGGTCCGCCTGGCGCTGGCGCAGCGCCGCCTCGGCCCCGGGTCGGGCGATGACCAGCGGATGGGCCCGCTGCTGCCGACGCTCGCGCTACGGGCGGGCGGCGTGCTGGCCGAGCCGGTCCTCCGGCTGCCGGTGCACCATACCGACCGGCGCCGGGAGTACCGGGCGTGCCTCGCCGCCGGCGACCCCGAGCGCTGGGTGCGGTACTTCCTCGACGCCGTCCGCACCCAGGCGGAGGCCGACGGACGGTGGGTCCTCGGCCTGCGACGACGGCGGGAGGAGACGGCCGAGGAGCTGCGGAAGGGCCGTGCCTCCCGGGCGGCCATCGCCGCGGCAGCCCAGCTGCTGGCCCGGCCGTACCTGTCGGCGACGACGCTCGCGGCCGACCTGGGCGTCAGCCTGCCGACGGCCCGGGCGGCCATCGAGCAACTGGTCGCGGCGGGGGAGCTGGTCGAGCAGACGAACCGGCGCCGTGACCGCTTCTACGTGGCGCCCTGCCTCGTCGCCGAGCTCTTCGGCACGAGCGAGAGCCTGGGAGGGGACTCGAACCCCTGACCTGCGCATTACGAATGCGCTGCTCTACCGGCTGAGCTACCCAGGCACCGACCCGACCTGCAGCGGCAGGCGCCACCGGTCTGGACGCACCATCGTAGGCGCGCCGGGAGGACCCGATCAGCCGCCGAGACGGCCGAGCCGCACCAGGAGGGCCTCGAGCAGCAGCGCCTCGTTCGGGTTGCGACGGAGGGCGGCGGTTGCCTCCGTGACCAGCGCAACCGCCTCACCGTGCCCGCGCACCTCGTCGGGGACGCCGGACGCCGCCAGGGCGCCGAAGCGGCCCCCGTAGGCGCGGGCCAACATCCCGAGCCCTGAGCGGAGCTCCTCGGTGCGCCACCGGCGCTCCTCGCGGTGTTGGCGGTCCGTGATCTCCTTGCGGCCCGGCAGACCACGCTCGCCCAGCGACGAAGCCTCGTCGGTCAGCGCCGCCAGCTCTTCGGCGTGGCGGGCCCGCAGCGGCCCGAGGGCGTCGTCGACGCCGGCCAGCAGCTCACGTGCCAGGGCGCGGGCCGTGGCCCCGTGGCCGTCGAGGCGACCGGGCACCGACCGCCAGCGTGCCGCCCGCTCGTCGAACCCGGGGTCCTCGGCCAGCAGCCGGGCCCGGTCCAGGTCGCCGCCCGCTCCCTCGGCCACCAGGGACGCCTGGTCGGGCGACGTACCTCGAGCGACCAGCCACTCCGCCACGGCCGCCGCAGGGACCGGCGGGAACGGCACCTCGACGCAGCGGCTGGCCACCGTCACGAGCTCCGGGGGGAGGTCGTCGGCCAGCAGCACGAAGACAGTGGCCGGCGGCGGCTCCTCGACGGTCTTGAGCAGCGCCGGCGCCGAGCGAACAGCGAGGTGGACATCGGTCACCACGAGCACCTGGCGCTCCGCCTCGAACGGGCGCCGTTGGGCCAGGCCCACCAGGCGCCGGGCGTCGTCGATGCCGAGCGCGGCGCCGGTGCGCTCCACCAGCACGACGTCGGGGTGGGTGCCCGCGAGTGCCCGGCGGCACGTGTCGCACGTCCCGCACCCGCCGTCCGGACAGAGGAGCGCGGCTGCGAACGCCAGGGACGCCGGACGGCTGCCGCTGCCCGTCGGCCCTCGGAAGAGGTAGGCGTGCACCGGGTGGCGGGCCGCAGCACGCAGCGACGCCACCGCCGCCGGTTGGCCGACGACCTCGGCGAAGAGGGCGGCCACCGGGTGGCGACGCGGCTCGTCGTCGTCGGCGAGGTCCGGGGCGGCGGCGGGGTCCGGAGCCCCGGCGGCGGTCACGTGGCGCCGAGCCGTTCACGCACCGCCGACTCGACGGCCGTGGCGACGTCGTCGACGGAGCCGGCGCCGTCGACGACCACCCAGCGATGCGGCTCGCCTCTGGCGAGCTCGAGGTACCCGTCCCGGACACGCCGGTGGAACCCGGGGTCGAGCGACTCCAGGCGATCGGGACGGGCGCCGGCGAGCCGCCGGCGAGCCACCTCTGGCGGCACGTCGACGAGGACCGAGAGGTCGGCCTCCACACCGCCCGAGGCGAAGCCGACCACCTCGCGCAGCGCCGCCACCGGGAGCCTCCGCCCCCACCCCTGGTAGGCGAGGGTCGAGCCCGAGTAGCGGTCGGTCACCACCCAGCGTCCGGCGTCGAGGGCCGGCCGGACGACCTCGTCGACGTGTTGGGCTCGATCGGCGGCCATGAGCAGCGCCTCGGTGCGAGGGCCGGGAGCCGATGTCGCCGACGGGTCGAGGAGCAACGCCCGGAGGGCACGGCCGAGGCCGGTGGCACCCGGCTCGTGGGTCAGCACGGCGCCGAGCACCTGAGCGAGGCGGGCCGCCTGGGTGCTCTTGCCGCAGCCGTCGACACCTTCGAGCGCCACCAGCCGACCGGCAGCCGGGGTCGTCACCCGCCGTCGTCGGCGACGGACCCGTTCGAGCTGGCGGGTGGCGGCGCCGCCTTCTTGGCCGCCGCCTTCTTGGCCGTGGCCTTCTTGGCCGCCGCCTTCTTGGCGGTCGCCTTCTTGGCCGTGGCCTTCTTGGCGGTGGCCTTCTTGGCGGTGGCCTTCTTGGCGCCCCGCCGGGTCGCGGGTCCAGCCGCCCGCCGGTCCGCCAGCAGCTCGCCTGCGCGCTCGATGGTGATGGTCTGGGGATCGTCCCCCTTGCGCAACGAGGCGTTGGTCGTGCCGTCCGTCACGTACGGCCCGAAACGCCCCTCCCGCACGACAACAGGCAGGCCGGTGCCCGGGTCCGCGCCGAGCTCCCGCAGCGGCCCCGCGGCGGCACCGCGGCCACGACGGGTCTTGGGCTGCTGGAAGACGGCGCATGCCTCGTCGAGAGTGACGGTGAGGAGCTGCTCCTCGCTGGCGAGACTGCGGGTGTCGTTGCCGCGCTTCAGGTACGGACCGAAGCGCCCGTTGTGGGCGACGATCTCCTCGCCGGTGACCGGGTCCGTGCCCACCACACGGGGGATCCGCAACAGGTCCAGCGCCTGCTCGAGGGTGACGGTGGTCGGCGTCATGGATGCGAAGAGCGACGCCGTCCGTGGCTTCGGCCCGCCCTCCACCACGTCGCCCAGCTGGACGTAGGGCCCGTACCGCCCGGCGCGCACGCGCACGGCCTCCCCCGTCTCCGGGTCGGTCCCGAGCTCGCGATCGTTCGACGGCGCCGCCAGCAGCTCCTCGGCCCGTGTGACGCTGAGCTCGTCGGGGGCGAGGTCGTCGGGGATCGACGCCCGCTCCTCGCCGCGCTGGAGGTACGGGCCGTAGCGGCCGACGCGCACGACGATCGGGTTGCCGTCGGCGTCGGTGCCGATGGGGATGGAGTTGATCTCCCGGGCGTCGATGTCCGCGAGATGGGTGGCGACCGCCCCCTTGAGCCCGAGGCGACTGGTCGGTCCACCACCGGGCCCGATCCCCACGCCGGGCTCGCTCGAGCCGCCCGCGGTGCCGGCCGGGGCAGGGGGGCCGCCCGAGCCGTTGCCCCGCGGCCCCCCGAAGTAGAAGCGGGTGAGCCACGGGAGGACCTCTTCGCGGCCACTGGCGATCTCGTCGAGGTCGTCCTCCATGGCAGCGGTGAAGTTGTAGTCGACGAGGTCGGGGAAGTACCGCTCGAGGAGGCCGACCACGGCGAATGCGGTGAAGCTCGGCACGAGCGCCGACCCCTTCTTCCACACGTAGCCGCGGTCGAGAATGGTGGCGATGACGCTGGCATAGGTGGATGGCCGGCCCACACCCAGCTCCTCCATGGCCTTCACCAGCGATGCCTCCGTGTAGCGGGCCGGCGGCTGGGTGGCGTGCGAGCCGGGCTCGAGCTCGAGTGCCTCCACCTCGTCGCCCTCGGCGAGCGGCGGCAACACCACCTCCCGGTCGGCCAGCTCGGCCTCGGGGTCGTCCTCGCCCTCGACGTAGGCACGCAAGAACCCGGGGAAGGCGATCACCCGCCCGCTCGCCGACAGCTCGGCCTCGGCGCCGGGCAGCACGGGGGCATCGGCCGGCATGCGTCCGGCCAGGCGCACCTGGGCGCTCGTCCCGGTGGCGTCCGCCATCTGCGACGCGATCGTGCGCTTCCAGATCAGCTCGTACAGGCGCAGCTCGTCCCCCGACAGCGAGCGCGCCGCCTGCTCGGGGGTCCGGAACGAGTCGCCGGCGGGGCGGATGGCCTCGTGGGCCTCCTGGGCGTTCTTCACCTTGCGCTCGTAACGCCGCGGGGCGTCGGGCACGTAGCGGGCCCCGTACAGGGAGGTGGCCTGCGAGCGCGCCGCCCGCAGCGCCTCGTCCGACAGCGTGGTCGAGTCGGTCCGCATGTAGGTGATCCAGCCCTGCTCGTACAAGCGCTGGGCCACCTGCATGGCGCGCTGGGAGCTGAAGCGCAGCTTGCGACCGGCCTCCTGCTGGAGGGTGGAGGTCATGAACGGGGGCGCCGGGGAGCGGCGGAACGGCCGCTCCGTGACCGACCGCACGGTGAAGTCGCGGTGGGCCAGGCCGGCGGCGAGGGCACGGGCCTCCTCCTCGACGAGAACCCGCACCGCCTCGGTGCCGCCCACGCGGCCCTCGGCGTCGAAGTTGCGCCCGGTGGCCACGGACGTCCGGTCCAGGGTCACCAGCGTGGCGGTGAAGGTGGCGGGGGCCGCCGCGTCCACCCCGGTGTCCGCCGGCGCGGCGGACCCGACCCTGCGGGCAGCCGGGGCGGCCAGCGTGGCCTCCACCCCCCACCACGTGGCCGACCGGAACCGCATGCGGGCCCGCTCCCGCTCCACCACCATGCGCGTCGCCACGCTCTGCACCCGGCCGGCCGAGAGCCGCGGCATGACCTTCTTCCACAGCACCGGCGAGACCTCGTAGCCGTAGAGGCGGTCGAGGATGCGACGGGCCTCCTGGGCGTCGACCAGGCGGCGGTCGAGGTCGCGCCACTCCTCCACCGCCCGCCGGATGGCACCCGGGGTGATCTCGTGGAACACCATCCGCTTCACGGGGACCCGGGGCGACAGGACCTCGGTCAGGTGCCACGCGATGGACTCGCCCTCGCGGTCCTCGTCGGTGGCGAGGTAGACCTCGTCGGCGTCCTTGAGGAGCCGCTTGAGGTTGGCCACCACCGACCTCTTCGCCGCCGACACGACGTAGAGGGGCTTGAAGCCGTTGTCCACGTCGACCCCGAGCCGCGCCCAGTCCTCACCCTTGAACGCGGCCGGGACCTCGTCGGCACCGCGGGGCAGGTCCCGGACGTGGCCGATGGACGACTCGACGACGAAGTCGGGCCCCAGCATCCCCGCGATGGTCCGGGCCTTGGCCGGGGACTCCACGATGACCAGCGCCTTACCCATGGCGGGCTCCCGGACGCGCCGAGGGCGCAGCCGTTGTGGTGGCGTGAGAGGGGTCGGGTCGGGACATGTCGACGAAAGGCTCCCGGCCCGGGGGGGTCCGTGTCAAGGCGCCCCCAAGGCCGTCCGCAGCGGCGCTGGCGCCGGTGCTCCGTCAGTCGGCGGCCGCCGCCGGAGCGGGCGCCGTGTGCCCGGTCGGGGGGGTCGCCGTCGGAAGCTCCGAGTCCATGCTGGCCGACTTGCGCTTGGAGAACGCGATGGCGGCGAGCAGGACGACGAGGGCGGCGATGGCGATCCCGTAGCGGGCACCGGTGTTGTGGCGCAGGGTGATGACCGCCGGCAGGACCAGCAACGACACCAGGTTCATCACCTTGATCATCGGGTTGAGGGCGGGACCCGCCGTGTCCTTGAAGGGGTCGCCGACGGTGTCGCCGATGACCGCCGCCTTGTGGGCCTCCGAGCCCTTGCCGCCCTCGTTGCCGTCCTCGATGAACTTCTTGGCGTTGTCCCACGCCCCACCCGAGTTGGACAGGGTGTTGGCCATCAGCTGGCCGGTGAGGATGGCACCGGCCAGGAACGCGCCGAGCGCCAGGTAGTTGATGCCGAAGCCGACGATGACCGGCGCCAGGATGGCCAGCAGGGCGGGCGTGGCGAGCTCCCGCTGGGCGGCGGCGGTGCAGATCGAGATGACCCGGCCGTACTCCGGCGTCTCCGAGTAGTCCATGATCCCCGGGTGCTCGCGGAACTGGCGGCGCACCTCCTGGACCACGGTGCCGGCGGACCGCCCGACCGCCCGGATGGCGAGCGAGGAGAAGAGGAAGGCGATCGAACCACCGATCAACAGGCCGACGAAGGTGGTCGGGTTCGCCACGTTGATCTGGGTCGCGACGGCGTGGAAGAGGTTGACCGTCGGGAGCTTCAGCTGCGCGCCCACCGTCTCGATGAAGGAGGCGAACAGGGCGACGGCGGCGATCACGGCCGAGCCGATGGCGACACCCTTGGTGATGGCCTTGGTGGTGTTGCCCACGGCGTCGAGGCTCACCATGATGCGCTCGGCCTCGCCCGAGAACTCGCCCGACATCTCGGCCACACCGGCGGCGTTGTCGGAGACGGGGCCGAAGCTGTCCTCGGACACCACCATGCCGGTGGTGGCGAGCAGGCCGATGCCGATCAGGGCGACGAGGTAGAACGACAGCTCGATGTTGCCCCCACCGAGCCCGATGGCCACCCCGATGGCGATGGCGATGGCGATGATCGCCCAGACCGAGGACTCGAGGCCGTAGGCGATCCCCGACAGGACGGTGGTGGCCGGGCCCGTCCGGGCCGACTCGGCGATCTCCTTCACGGGGCTGCGCTCGGTCGAGGTGAACTGCTCGGTGATCTGGCTGGCCGCCAGGGCGAGCACGACCCCGGTCAGCACGGCCCAGAAGACCTTGAGGTCGTGCACGTAGAAGTCGGCGACGAAGAAGGCGCCGATGACGGTCAGGACGGCCGCCAGCCAGAAGCCGCGGTTGATCGGGGCCATGGCGTTGCGGTCCCGGTCGGTGGCCCGCACGGCGAACACGCCGATGACCGAGGCGATGATCCCCATGGCCGGCACGATGAGCGGGTACAGGACAGCGGCGGTGGTGTTGGCGACGTGCCCCTGAAGGGTGTGGAACGCCGAGTAACCGAGGATGAGCGACGAGATGATGGTGATCTCGTAGGACTCGAACAGGTCGGCCGCCATGCCGGCGCAGTCGCCGACGTTGTCACCCACGTTGTCGGCGATGGTGGCGGCGTTGCGGGGGTCGTCCTCGGGGATGCCGGCCTCGACCTTGCCGACGAGGTCGGCACCGACGTCGGCAGCCTTCGTGAAGATGCCGCCGCCCACCCGCATGAACAGGGCGAGGAGCGAGGCGCCGAAGGCGAAGCCGATGAGGACGGCCGTCGCCGTGTTCTGGAAGATGAAGACGATGGCGGTGGCGCCGACCAGGCCGAGGCCCACGCAGAGCATGCCGGTGACGGCGCCGGTGCGGAAGGCCACCTGGAGGGCCCCGGCCATCTTGCCGCCCCGGGCGGCGGCGGCGGCGGTCCGGACGTTGCCCCGCACGGCGATGCTCATGCCGATGAAGCCGGTGAGGCCGGAAAAGGCGGCGCCGAAGAGGAAGCAGATGACCCGATAGATGCCGGCCTGGGCGAACGACAGCGCCACGGTGCCGTTGGGCCGGGTCACCTGGGTGGCCGTGAAGAAGATGAGGACGGCCAGCGGGACCACGATGATGAGGATCGTCCGGAACTGGCGCTTGAGGAACGCCTCGGCGCCCTCCTGGATGGCCCGGGCGATCTGGCGCATCTTGTCCGTGCCGGTGTCGGCGGCCAGGACCCCCCGCATGAGGTAGAGGCCGGCGCCGATGCCGACCAAGCCGGCGATCAGCACGAGGATGAGCCATACCTTGTCGCCCTGGTGGAGCGGGAACGCCTGGTACCCGCCTTCGGCGAGAAGGGCGTGGGTCATGACTGCGGTTCCTTTCGATCGCTTGCACGTTCCACCCACCGATGGCGGCGGAACGCCGGCGCATACCCCTGGCCGTCGACGGCCTGCACCGTTTCGGGCGCGCATCGCCCGAGGCGCAGGGGACGATAGCGAGTAGGTGGGCCTCCGGGCAAGGATCGTCGGCGCAACGGCCCCGCGTGGACGCCCTCCGGCTCCGGCACCGCCTCCCGACGGGCGTCGTCCCGACCCGCGCGCCGGTCAGTGGGGCGAGCCGGCGTCCTCGTCCCGGTCGCGCTCGGCGACCAGCTCGTAGTCGGGGTTGAGGATGGCCAGGCGGTGCCCCCAGGCTCCGACCATGCCCTCGGCCACCAGGCGGGCACCGGGCGTGATACCCGGGATCTTGGGCCGGCCCTGGAACACGAGCAGGATGGCGCCGGACCGGTCGGCCAGGACGCACTCGAGGTTGGAGGTGCCGGCCCGCGGCTGCACGCGAACCGACTTCACCCGGCCGGCGACCTTCACCCGCCGGCGCCACTCCGCCCCACCGATGGGGATGGTGCCCGCCGACCGGCGGGCCAGGGCCTCGTCCGCCTCGGTCACCGGCTCGCGGGTGCGCTCGTCGGCCGGCGCCGGCGCCCCGGTGGCCGGCGGCCACGGGCCGGGGGCTCCGGCATGGGCGCCCTCGCGGGCCTGGCGGGCCGGGCGGGGCGGGCGGGCCTCGCCTCCGGACCGACGGCGCGCCACGTCGTCCATCACCCGTCTCGACAGGCGCGCCACGGTGTCGCCGCGTGCGCCGCGGTCGACGTTGTAGGGGACGATCGTGGCGCTCACGTGGGGCACCTGGCTCACGACGCCGGCGATCTTGTCCGCCGTCCGGTCGTGGAGGAGCCGCTGCCAGCCCCAGGCGAAGGCCCGCCGGGGCAGCAGCACCGTGCACTCGGTGTCGCTGTCGGCGACGGCGTCCGCCACCAGCTCGAGCGCTGCCCGGCCAAGCCGCCGGTCCGGGCACTCCACGACGTCGAGGGGCAGGCGGGACAGCCCGAGGCGTCCCCACTCCTCCACCACCTGCGCGGTCTCGCGGCTGTCGATGTCGAAGTGCACCGCCCGCAGGTCGTCGGGCGACAGGGTCCGGGCGTACTGGATGGCGCGGGCGGTCGCCATGTCGAGCCCGTCCACGAGCACCACGACGACGTGGCGGCGGAGCACCGGCGACTCTGCGGCCTGGGCGGCGCCGACCTCCAGCTGGACCTCCTCCGCCTGGTACTCGTGGTGCATGCGGATCAGGCCCCAGTAGAGGAGCGGGCCCACGACCACCACCACCCAGGCACCCTCGGTGAACTTGGCCACGGCGAAGATCAGGACGACGGCCGCCGTGAGCACGGCGGCGAAGGCGTTGATCGCCACGCTCCGGCGCCAGTGGCGTCCCTTGGCCGTGAGGTGGTGCTTGGCCATCCCCGAGCCGGCCATGCAGAACCCGGTGAATACCCCGATGGCGTACAGGGCGACGAGCGAGTCGACGTTCGCCCGGAAGGCCAGGACGAGGGCCAGGGCGACGACGGTGAGGACGATGATCCCGTTCGAGAAGGCGAGGCGATGTCCCCGGCGGGTGAGCTGGCGCGGGAGGAAGGAGTCCCCGGCGACGAAGCTGGCCAGGAACGGGAAGCCGTTGAAGCTCGTGTTGCCGCCGGTGTAGAGGATGAGGAGGGTGGCGATCTGGACGACGTAGAAGACCACGCCGTGCCCGGCGACCGCCTGGACCTCCTGGGAGAGCACGGTGGGGGACCCGGCGGCGAAGGGGACGGCGTGGGTCCAGCGGGCGAGCATGGTGACGCCGAACACGAGGAAGGCGAGCACCGAGCTCATGGCCACGAGGGTGACCCGGGCGTTGCGCGACTCCGGGCGGCGGAAGGCGCCGACACCGTTCGAGATCGCCTCGAGCCCGGTCAGCGACGAACCCCCGTTGGCGAACGAGCGCAGCAGGACGATGAAGGCGAGGCCCATGAGCAGTCCCTGGCCGGGCTGGCCGAACGCGTGCCCGTAGAGGACCTCGTGGTTGCTCGGGATCTTCAGCGCCGGCAGGTCGCCCAGCGCCTTCTCGACGTAGCCGGCGATGATGACACCGACCAGGGCGAACACGAAGAAGTAGGTGGGGAAGGCGAAGTACTTGCCGGCCTCCCGGATGCCTCGGAGGTTGCCGTAGAGCAGCAGCACGACGACGGCCACCGTGATCGGCACGGTGTAGGGGACCAGCTTCGGCACGGCGCTGGTGAGGGCGGCGGTCCCGGCCGAGGTCTGCACGGCGACGGTCACCGTGTAGTCGATGAGCAAGGCCACGGCGGCGACCTGGGCCACCTTCGGGCCGAAGTTGTCGCGGGCGACCACGTAGGAGCCGCCGGCCTTGGTGTAGACCATCACGACCTCCCGGTAGGAGAGCGTGACCAGGAACAACACGATGAGGATGGCCACCGTCACCGGGATCAAGAGAGAGAAGGCGGCCAGGCCGATGATGGGGACCATCTCGCGCAGCATCAGCTCGCTGCCGTAGGCCGAGGAGGAGATGCAGTCCGGGCTGAGCACCCCGAGGGCGACGGTGTTGGCCAGTCGCTCGTGGCGGAGGTTCTCGGTCACCAGCGGCGGACCGAGGAGGAGACGTTTTAGGCGGTACCCGAGGGATTCGGGGATCTCCTGGGCCGGATCGATCATCATTTGCCTGGGAGCGTAGGGCCCAGGGACCCCCCCACCGCACCCGGAGCTTTCAGGCCGACCCCGTAGCCCGACGAAGCCTGACCTTCTCCAGGAACCCCCCGTACCTCTCGATGATCCGGTTCCAGGCGAAGTTGTCATCCACATAGCGCCGGCCCCGGGCCACCAGCTCGTCCCGGAGCCCGGGCTCGTGCAGCAGGCGGTCCACGGCCGCCTCGAAGCTCGGGTAGTCCTCGTACCAAAGGCCCCCGCCCGAGCGCTGGGCGTGTTCCAGAGTGGCCTCGCAGCGCCCATTCACGATCACGGCGCTGCCGGCCGCCCATCCCTCCACCACGGCCAGGGAGAAGGCCTCGAAGGCCGAGGCCGACACCAGGGCGGCCGACTCCCGGAGGAGGGCCCACTTCGTCGCATCATCGGCCATCCCGGCGCTGACCACGTCCGGATCCGGGTCCGGTTCCCTCACCACCTGGCCGACCAGTACCAGGGCCAGCGGGCCGGGCCGGCGGGCCTTGTACTCCCGGAAGTAGCTCCACAGCAGGTCGGTGCCCTTGTGGTCGTCCAGGTAGCGGGCCACCGACACCAGATAGGGCCGGTCGGCCAGGCCGAACCGGTCCCGGACCGAGGCGTCCGGCGCCGGCGGCGGGCCGATCTCCTCGTCCACCCCCAGACCCAGGACGATCTGGGGGGTGGCGGCCAGCGGGAAGAGGCGATGGGCCAGCCGGCGCTCCCCGTAGGTCTGGAAGACCAGGGCCGATGCGGCTTGGAAAACAGGGCCGAAGACGGGCAGGCGCAGCGGGGGCTCGTCATGGGTGGCCGGGTGGAAGACCGAGCGGTCGGCCACCAGGGGAAGGCCCCGGACCGTCGGGTGGTAGAGGTACGGGTAGAAGGCGATCAGGTCGGCCGGGCTGTCCCGGATGGCGCCGATCAGCTCGGAGCACACCGGGCCCTGCAGGTCTATCCAGCGGTCGGCTTCGGCCATAGTGGCCTTGGCCGGGCCGGCGCTCAGGAGAGCCCCGGAGTAGGGGTGGAAGCCCGGGTCACGCCCGGCTTCGGAGAGGAAGCGGTGGACCCGCACCCCGTTGATCTCCACCTCCCCCGGCTCGTACTGGTTTTCCCAGGTCATGGCGTCGGCCGCGCAGGTGGTCAGGACCTCGACCTCCCAACCCCGGGCGGCCACCAACCGCTCGGCCAGGTTCCGGGCCGCCGACTCGGCCCCGCCCACCACTTCCAGTCCGTAGCGGGGGACGACGTAGGCGAGCCTCACCCCGGCATTGTGGCCCGTTGGAGGGCACCGCCTGCTCAGCCCGGAGAGCCCACCGGCGCTCGGCGAAAAACGCCGGCGGGCCACTCAACGGGTTTCAGAGCCGGGCGGTGCGGAGTTCCGCCTGGCTCAAGCCGCCGACGGGGCTGGGGCCCCCGTCGGGCGGAGGAGGCGGGGCGCAGGGGACCCGCCGGGAATGAACATGGTCTCGTCCCCGGGAGGGGCGGCAGGCGGGGCAGACACCGGCCGGCCTCCCGGGGACGGGGATACCGCCCCCCTTCTCGCCCCGGCGGTGCTGGGAAACCAGCCGGGCGAGCGCAATGCCAGGGGGCGGGTAGACCACGCCCGTATCTTCAACCGCTGGGCTGGGGTATCCCTGGGCGCATGCTGGGATGTTCCTGGGAGTTTTCCGCTTCGGCAGGGCGGAGGAGGGACTGGTCGATCGCGGCCTCCACTTCACCGGCTCCGGCGGGGGTCGGGGCCAGCGGGATCACCACCCGGAAGACGGCGCCTCCCTGGGCGTGGTTGGAGGCGGATACCGAGCCCCCGTGGGCGGTCACGATGGCGTGCACGATGGACAGGCCCAGCCCGGCCCCGCCGTTCTCGTGGGTGCGGGCGGCGTCGGCCCGGTAGAAGCGCTCGAAGACCTTTCCGGCTGCGTCCGGATCGAGGCCGGGACCGCTGTCCTCCACCTCCAGGACGGCCGACCCGGCCTCCCGGAAGAGGCGGATCCGGGCCGGGGCGCCGGCGGGTGTGTGCATGCGCACGTTGCCCAGGAGGTTGTCGATCACCTGGCGCAGTCGGTTCCGGTCCCCCCGGATCAGGAGCGGTCCGGCCAACTCGGTGTCGATGGCCCGATCCGGCTCCACCACCCGGGCGGCATCGACGGCGTCGTCCACCAGGGTGGAGAGGTCGATTTGGTCGTCCTCCAGGGGCCGGCCCTGATCGAGGCGGGCCAGGAGGAGGAGGTCGTCGACCAGGAGGCCCATCCGGGTGGCCTCCTCCTCGATCCGGTGCATGACCTTGGCCAGGTCCTCCGGGCGGCGGTCGGCTCCACGCCGGAACAGCTCGGCGTAGCCCCGGATGGAGGTCAGAGGGGTG
>DAHUZJ010000114.1 GCA_027306585.1 Acidimicrobiaceae bacterium
CTCCGATGCCGCTGGGCCCTGCCCGGCGGCGGCTGGCAACTGGTGCCAGCCGGGCCCACGAGACGTACATCGAGTCGGCCATCCTCCCTCTGGACCGACTGGAGTCTCATGAGCACATCTGTCCCTACGTTGGCGCCCGCCCGCCTCTCGGACCTGGGCGTCCCCCAGGTGCTGGCGGCGGCCCTGGAGCAGCGGGGGATCCTCGCTGCCTTCCCGATCCAGGCAGCCACCCTGCCCGACTGCCTTGCCGGGCGCGACGTGTGCGGCAAGGCGCCCACCGGCTCCGGCAAGACGCTTGCGTTCGGGTTGGCGATCCTCTCCCGGCTGGCGGCGACGCCTCGTGCCGAACGGGGTCGCCGGCACCCGACGGCCCTCGTCCTCGTTCCCACCCGCGAGCTCGCAGCCCAGATCGAGGAGGTGCTGGCACCCCTGGCCGCGGTCATCGGCGCCAGGGTGGCCTCGATCTACGGCGGCGTCGGGTACGCGAAGCAGATGGCTGCCCTCCGAGGCGGCGTCGATGTGCTCGTCGCCTGCCCTGGTCGGCTCACCGACCTGGTCGAGCGAGGCTCGGTCCACCTGTCGCACGTCGACGTGGTGGTCATCGACGAGGCCGACCGGATGGCCGACATGGGCTTCCTCCCGGTGGTGCGTCGCTTGATCGACAAGACCGGCGCCTCGCGCCAGACCCTCCTGTTCTCGGCCACGCTGGACGGCCCGGTCGACAAACTGATCCGTGACTACCAGCGCAACCCGGTTCGTCACGAGGTCGCGCTGACCGATGCCGATCGGGGAGACGTGTCCCATCACTTCTGGCGGGTCGAGTCCAATGACCGGGTGGCCGTGACGACCCAGGTTGTCAGCGCGAGCGGGCCGGCCGTCGTCTTCTGCCGCACCAAGCGTGGCGCGGACCGCCTTTCGGACCGCCTCGCCCGCTCCGGGCTGGCTTCCGCTGCCATTCACGGGGACCGCAGCCAGAGCCAGCGCGAACGGGCACTGGCCGAGTTCCGAGGTGGTCGGCTCGACGTGCTCGTCGCCACCGACGTCGCAGCGCGAGGGATCCACGTCGACGCGGTGCCGCTCGTGGTCCACTTCGACCCACCTGCCGACGCCACCGACTATGTCCACCGGTCGGGCCGTACCGGCCGGGCGGGTGCCGATGGGACGGTCGTGTCCCTGATCGGGAGCGAGCATGTCGCCGCGACCAAGCTCCTGCAGCGAAGGCTGGGGCTCTCGGGCGGCGTGTCCTCGCCCGACGTCTCCTCCGTGGCCGTGCTCGCCGACAGGCCCCGCCCCCGGCCGGCTCCGCATCGAGCGAAGGCCGCGACGAACGCGGGCGCCGGCGCCGGCGCACAGCGCCCACGCGGGGCGTCCAGTGACCCGACGACCGGGCGGAACCGCCCCTCTCGGCGCCGGGGGCGTCGGGCAAGCTGGCGCTGACAGCCCCGCGATCCACCCGTTGGTGCGTGCTCGCCAGAGGGTTCGGTTCGCGGAGCAGACAGCGGACCGCCGTTCCTGTCAGCGATCCGTCTGGAGAAGGAACACCGGGTGCTTGGAGGCGATCCGGAGCAGTTCTTCGTCACTCGCCTCCGCCGATACGCCCTCGAAGAACTGCCCCACCTCCATCTTCCAGCGGCGGAGGTAGGCACGGAGGACGGGGGGCTTCTCGTCGTCGGCGAGCTCGACCACCATTCGCTCCGCACGGCGATGTCCCAGCACGAGGACGAGCCGCCCCTCGTCGGCGCGGACGTTGCGGGCCCATTGGGTGTCGCCGCGCGGCGACACGAGGTACTCGCTGCCGCGATAGACGAGAAGGTTGACCGGCGTGCGATGAATGTTCCCGCTCCTTCGGCCCCGTACCTCGAGGATGCGGCTGCCCCATACGCTGATCCCGAGGCGCATGGCGGCCACCAGCAGCGGGTTGGCAACGTGGCGCACGACCGTCCCGGGTCTCTTGTACCTCGGTGGCTGATCGGACATCGGGCGACTCCTCTCCTCTTCGACGAAGGCGGCGCGAACGGTGTCAGCGACGGCAGCGTGTTCGGCGACCCGCTCGGACCGTCACCGCGTGGTCCCGGCTCGTTCGAAGGCCTGTGCGCCCGCCCGCCACGTGGCGTCCAGGTCCGAGCCCGGCGGGAAGCGACCGTCGAGCTCGAGTACGACCATGCCGTGCGCGAACGACCACACAGCCTGGGCCAGCGACGGGTCGCCGGTAGCGACGTAGAACGGGTTGCCCGCCCAGTCCTCCAGCCCGGCGGGCAACAGGTCCCGGGCGAAGGAGGACTGCGTGGCGAGGCGGTAGACCGCCGCGTGGCCCAGGCAACGGGCGCGGTAGGCGGCGAGCACGCGGCCCACGGTGCCCACGGTGCCCACGGGGCCCACGGGGCTGCCCGGACCGGGACCGTGGAGGGCTGCATGGGTGGCCTCGCCGATCTCCACCATGGCCCCGGTGACCAGTGCCGCCTCGATTGCCATCTTGTTGGCGAAGTGCTTGTAGAGCGAGGGGGCCCGGATGCCGAGCGCGTCGGCCACATGGCGCATGGTCAGCGCGTCGGGCCCTTCGAGGTCGAGGATCTTCCTCGCCGCGTCGATGACCGCCATTGCCCGACCGGATCGTTCCAGGGACAGCGCAGGTCGTCCGAGCTCGCCGGCGAGGAGGTCGGTGGCAGCCGGCGTGGCGGGGGATCGTCCCACCGAGCGAGCCCTCATCGGGACCCGGTCGGTGCAGCTGCCGAGGTGCGCTCCAACAGGCGCACGGCCAGAGCCTTGCCGGCGGCGAGCGTCTCGATGCGGGGGCGCGGTGCGACGGAAGTAGTGGGCATCCCCGACCTCCCAGGCGAACGACGTCAGCTCCAGTCTGGCTAACGCCGTTAGCCCCTGTCAAGTACCCGAGGTTGGCACGCCGTGGTGCCAAAGGTTCGCGATGCCTATCGGCCGAGGTACGCCACGACGGCGAGCACCCGTCGATTGTCGTCTTCGGACTGCTGAAGGCCGAGCCGGAGGAAGATGGAGGCCATGTGCTCGGCGACGGCTCGTTCGGTGATCACCAAACGCTGGGCGATCGCCGCGTTCGACCGCCCTTCGGCCATCAAGCCGAGCACCGCGCTCGCGGGGTCGCAGGTCCGCGGCGGCCCGCTTTGCGTGCGGTGCACTTGGCGCTTTCGTCGTGCTCGTCGCCCTCATGGCCCCGGCGCTCCTGGGACAGCCGGCCGCGCTCTGGCAGAACATCGTCGCGTACCCCCCCTCGGGTTGTCCCGCCGCCGGACGCCGGCGCCCAGCCCGCTCCCCGGCCATCTGCTCGCGGAGGTGGGGACGCTCGGGCATCTGGCGGCGATCGTCTTGCTCGGCCTCGCAGCCCTCGCCATGGGCGCCTCCCTCGGGCTCCGGCCGCCGAACGGCGTCCGCCAGGCGACGGTACGACTGGCCGTCGGGCTGACGGTCATGTTCCTGCTCGCCCCCGGCGCTCGGTTCGGCTATTTCGCCTGCCCGCTCGGGATCTTGGCCTGATTGCCCGCCACGGGCGTCCATGCACGCCGTGCGTGGTTCCACCCGGCGACGCAGGGAACGCTGCGACCCTACCGCTGCGACCCTACTGTTACGTGAGGGGAATGTCGGACGCTAGGGTGCAGGCGTGATCGAGGGCATGCACCAAATCGGGGAGGTGGCGGAAGCGGTCGAGCTGTCGCTGCGGACCATCCGCCACTACGAGGAGGTGGGGCTGGTGCCACCGTCGGGGCGCAGCGCGGGTGGTTTCCGCCTCTACACCGACGACGACGTCGAACGGCTGCGACTGGTGAAGCAGATGAAGCCGCTCGACTTCACGCTGGGAGAGATGCGTGAGCTGCTGGACGTTCGGGGCCGCCTGGCCACCGCCGGCAGCGGCCACGAGCGGGCCGGGCTGGCCGAGCGCCTGGAGCTGTTCGCGGCCGCAGCCGAACGTCGCTGCGAGACGCTGCGTGACCAGCTCGACGCGGCACAGGCGATGGCGGAGGCGTTGCGGCACGAAGCCCGCCGGCACCGCCCGGCGGTGCGACGGTGAGCCTGGCCGTCCCGACGGACGTCGCGGCGCCCGTCGAAGCATCCCGCCGCAGGACGTTCGCCATCATCAGCCACCCCGATGCCGGGAAGACCACCCTGACGGAGAAGTTCCTTCTCTACGCCGGGGCCGTGGCGGAGGCCGGGGCGGTGAAGGCTCGTGACGGGCGCCGGCGAGCGACCTCCGACTGGATGGCTCTCGAGCAGCAGCGAGGCATCTCGATCACCTCCACGGTGCTGCAGTTCACCTACCGGGACCACGTGGTCAACTTGCTCGACACGCCTGGTCACCGGGACTTCTCCGAGGACACCTACCGTGTCCTGGCCGCCGCCGACGCGGCGATCATGGTCCTCGACGTGGCCAAGGGCGTCGAGGCCCAGACCCTGAAGCTGTTCGAGGTGTGCCGCGCCCGGACACTGCCGGTGCTGACGTTCCTGAACAAGTACGACCGGCCGGGTCGCGACCCATTGGAGTTGCTCGACGAGATCGAGGTTCGGATCGGGCTGCGGCCCACGCCGGTGACCTGGCCCGTCGGCGTCGCCGGCGACTTTCGCGGCGTCGTCGACCGGCGCGACGGCAGCTTCGTCCGTTACCAGCGCACCGCCCGGGGCGCCACCGCGGCGCCCGAAGAGCGGCTGGACCCCGAACGGGCCGCCACCGAGGAGGGCGACGTGTGGCGCCAGGCACGGGAGGCCATCGCCCTGCTCGACGAGGTCGATGCCACCCTGGACGTGGCGTCGTTCCTCGCCGGTGAGTCGAGCCCGCTGTTCGTCGGGTCTGCGCTCACGAACTTCGGGGTCCGCCATCTCCTCGATGCCGTGGTGGACCTGGCCCCACCGGCGACGCCTCGCAGCGATGACAACGGATTGCCGCGGCCGCTCGACGCGCCGTTCTCGGGGTTCGTGTTCAAGATCCAGGCCAACATGGATCCCGCGCACCGCGACCACGTGGCCTTCGTGCGCGTGTGCTCCGGGCGATTCCTCCGGGGTATGACCCTGGTCCATGGCCCGACGGGCCGGCCGTTCTCGACCAAGTACGCGGCGTCGGTCTTCGGCGCCGAGCGCGACACCATCGACGTGGCCTACCCGGGCGACGTGGTGGGGCTCGTCAACGCGAGCGGCCTGCAGATCGGCGACACCCTGTACGACGACGACCCGGTGGCGTTCCCGCCGATCGCGACGTTCGCCCCTGAGCTGTTCGTCTCGGCGCGACCCCGTGACACCGGCCGCCACAAGCAGTTCCACCGGGGGCTCACCCAGCTCGAACGCGAGGGCGTGGTCCAGGTGCTGCGCGATCCCGACGGCGATCCGGTCCCGGTGCTGGCGGCGGTGGGCGCCATGCAGTTCGAGGTGTTCGCGCATCGTCTGGCCCACGAGTTCGGCGCTCAGGTGGATCTTTCTCCCGCCCCCTACAAGGCCGCCAGGCGCACGGACCGCCAGACCGTCGAGCACCTGCGCCAGGTTCCCGGCACCAGGGTCCTCACTCGGGCCGACGGCAGCCTGCTCGCACTGTTCGACAGCCCCTACCGGGTACAGCGCCTGGAGCAGGACCATCCGGACTGGCACCTGGAGCCGGTCCTTGGCGTGGGCGTCCGGTCGTGAGCGAGGACGCGCTCGCTGGCAGCCGGGCTCAAGGAGCCGCTGCCGAGGGCGCGCTGGGCTGAGAAGGAGCGCGCCGAGGCTGAGCTTCGCGGTACGGGTCCACGCCGAGGAGGCGGTCGACGGTGGTGAACCGGTAGCCCCGTGCCGAGAGCTCGGCGACGACGAGCTCGACGGCGGCGACGGTGGCGGCGCGGTCGCCACCCTTTGCGTCGAAGCCGTCGTGGAAGATGATGATGCTGCCCGGCCGGGTTTTGGCGACGGCGCGCCGGGCGATACGCGCCGGCGAGGGCTGCGCCACCTCGAGCACGTGGGCGAACTCGCCGGACACCAGCTGCAGCGACTGCTCGCGCGCGAGGTCGAACAGCCCCGGCGTGCGCAGCAGCCATGGTGGCCGGAAGAGGAGGGGCCGGAGGCCGAGCTGGCGTGTGAACACCTCGTCGGTCCGGCGGACCTCGTCGCGGAGGACTGCCCGCCCAGCGCACCGCCGAACGCGGTGCGAGTAGCCGTGGCTGCCGAGCACGTGGCCCTCGCGAAGGAGCCGCCGAGCGGCCTCGGGGTGGCGTTCGACGCAGGCGCCGACGGCGAAGAAGGTGGCGCAGACATTCGAGTTGCCGAGGACGTCGGCGATCTGCGAGGTGTAGGGCTCGTTCGGACCGTCGTCGAACGTGAGCGCCACGACCTGCTCAGTCGTCCGGCGCCGGTACGGGAACGGACCCAGGAGCTGGGAGTACGGGGACATGAGCGTCCAATAGGACGCAGCCGCCAGCCCGACCGCCCCGACCGCCAGCCCCCGGCCACGGGCCCACCTCCGGTCTCCGGACGGTGGCCCGCCGGGCATCAGACGAGGCCCACCAGATAGATCCCGGTCCGGAGCAGGATCACGCCGAGGGCCACCATGGTCGAGGCGAGGAGCACGTGGCCCATCCAAGGGATGAGCGACGACCGGGGACGGTCGCGACGAAAGGCCGGCGCGGTCCCGAGGAGCGGTCGCCCGGCCAGCCGGTTCAGCCAGTAGGCGAGCAGGTAATAGACGAAGAAGGTCACGACGAGGTTGTACGCCAACCCCTGCTGCAGCCGGCGGGGGGAGGTGAAGGTCGGGTTGTGCCGGTCGAACAGCACGGGTCCTTGTCGCTGCAGGCGTCGGAGCAGGTCCACCTCGTCGCCGCCTTGGGTCAACCGGGTGTCGTAGCCGGGCCACGAGCTCCGGCGGAAGGCGAGGTTGGTGGCGGTGACGTAGACGACGCGCCCGGTCAGCCGGTGCACCAGGGCGACGGCACCGAACAGGAGACGCGGGTAGATCGCCGCCCAGAAGGGACTGCCGTCGCTGAAGCTGCAAGGCCCGCCCACGGCGACGCAGGACGGATGCAGCTCCAGCGTCCGGTCGATGCGGGTGAGCCAGCCCGGGCTGAAGGTCGTGTCCGCATCGGTGGACACGACGATCTCGCCCCGGGCGTGCTCCGTGCCCCGCTGACGGGCCCAGCACACGCCGGCTTGGGGCTCGTGCACCACCACCGCGCCCAAGGAGCGGGCGATGGCCGCCGTCCGGTCGGTGCTGTTGTTGTCGACGACGATGACCTCGACGCCTCCCGCGAAGTCTTGCCTGGCCAGGGACTCCAGACAGTCGGCGAGGTAGCCTTCCTCGTCGAGCGCAGGAATGACGACACTGAAGCGTGGCCGCGCGTCCACGAGTGTCGCATGCCGTTCCTCGTCCATCTGGCGTCTCCTCGGTCCGGCCTGCCGCCCGGCCAGCAGCGCCGATCCTGGTACCGTAGTGTCAGCGCCGGGCCGAGGGAGTGCATCTCTCGCTCGTGGGCTTCCGGGCCCCGGGCGAGAAGGCACCGGCGCGGCGACGCGGCGCTCACGTCGACCCGCTTTGCGGCCGCAGCACCCCCCTGACCAGGATCGTTGGCCGCGAGCTCCACGTCGGGGCAGGCGTCGGCTACCGATCGGGAGGGCGGTCCCTGTCGGGCAGGGCCAACCGGAGCCAGGCAACGGACTTGGCCAGCGTTTCGGGCGGTTCGGCACGACGCACTCTCGAAGCCAGGTCGGCGACCGTCGTCCGTTCCAGCTCGGAGCGCCCAGGCCGCCTCCGCTCGCTGCAGCGCTGCTCAACGGCGACGGGGGCAGAGAGCACCGTTCGGGGAGCGGGACCGGTGGAGAGGGTCCTGCAGCCGCGCCAGGCCCGTGACGCGATGGACCGGTAGTCGCCGAACCGCTCGATCTCGACGTGAGCTTCGGCGGGTCGCCCGAGCGGCCGGCGTCAGCCGGCCACGGTGACGAGGTCCCCGATCGCCAGGTCCGAGAACGCGACCTGCGCCGTGGCGATGGGCAGCTCCACGCACCCCAGGCTCTGGGGGAAGCCGTAGGAGGCGCGCACGAAGCCGTGCACCGCGTCGCCACCGTTGAAGTAGTTGATCCAGTACACCAGGTCGTGGTACGTGGTGCCGTTGGGGTTGGTGCCGTTCATGTAGTTGACGGTGAAGCGGACGTAGATCGGGAACGTGCCGTCTGTCGTCGGGTCCTGGGGGATCCCCGTGTTGGCGAGGGCCGTGAGGACGTTGGCGCCGTTCTCCCAGAGCGTGAGGGTCTCGGGCAATGCCTTCGTGACGTACACGTACGAGTAAGGGCTCGGGTCGAGCTGCTTGGACGCCGCCGCCTTCGCCAGGGCGTCCCAGGTCGATGCTGTGGCCATCTGTGTGACGGTCTCACTGTCCAGGGTGTAGCCGTCGTAGGTCGGCTGCGACGACTCGAAGGCCATCAGGGCACCCTTGACCAGGACGTTGGGGGAGCCAGGTGTCCACTGGGCCTGCAACGTGGCGGGCGTGGACGACCACCGCCATGAGAACGTGCCGGGCAGTGGCTGCGACATCGTGGCCACCTCTTGGGCGAAGGTGGTCGGCACCGCCGTGCCCGGAGTGGGGGTGAACCGGAGCGGCAGGTAATGGAGCTGGGCGAGGATCTGCTCCATTCGCAGCAGCGAGCCAGGGGCGACCTGGAACGAGTAGGTCGAGGCTGCCGCGGACGTGGTCGCCTTGGCGGCGGTGGCCACGGCCACCGGACGGTCGAAGCCCACGGTCACCGAGGTCCCCGGTCCGAAACCGAAACCGTTCGGCGTGAACACGAGCTGATCAGGGGAAGGCTGGCTCCAGGCGCCTTGCACCGACGGCGACAGGGTGGGCCGGTTCGAGCCCAGCACCTTGGAGATGGGCCGGTCGAACGTCAGCGTGATGGGACCGTTCGACGACGCCGTCGCGCTCCCGGGCGCCGGGCTGGCCACGGCACTGGGCTCGCCGCTGACCGAAGAGGCGAACCACGTGACGGTGCTGGGCTGCGCCGACGGCTGCTCCCACGTGCGCGGGTCGGCCTGCAGCCGGAGGGAGCCGCCGATCGCCGCTGGCACCTGGAGGTCGACGACGGTGGCGGCGCGGTGAAGGTGGACGACATGTGACGGCCCGCCTGTCGCCGCGTAGGTGACGGTGCTCACGGAGCTGTCGAACCTCAGCGGCACGCGGTGCGCGCTGGCGGCGACGACCACCGCGGCGCTGGGGACCGCCTTCGGGGCGTGCACCGTCGCCGCGGCCGCGACGGTGCCGCCGACCAGCCAGCGGAGCCAGCTCGGCGCCTGGGCCGTGACGCGCACCTCGACCGCTTGGCCCTGACGGAGCCGGGCGGATGGCACGAAACCCCCGTCGCCGGACCGGAGCGGGAGCGGCCGCCCATCGGCCGTGGCGTGGATCTGGCGGAGCTGGGTCCCGACGCCATGCACGTGGACGGTGAACAGCGCCTCCCCGGTGGCGGACACCGAGAGGCTGGGACGACCGAGGACGAAGGCGAGCGCCACGGCTGCGCCCCCCAGCACCACCAGGCCGGTGGCCCCGAGCGCGAGCCGGAACGGCCAGGACAGGTGGCGGCGATGCACGGTCCCTCCACCTGCGCGGCCGTGCTGGCTTCCCTCCGAGGGGACCGGGCCCGTGGGCGTCGAGGTCGGATCCACTACCGAGATCGTACGGCCTGCAGGCCAGGAAATGTTGGTCGCGTCAAACGATGTGGTTGGCCGGCCCGCGAACGGTGGTCTCCCGAGGGTGGGACCGCCCTCCACATGACCGCGTGCCGCCGTGGGATGCCACGTCGTCGGATCGTCGACATGGGGAGGCAAGACAGCGCTCCAGAGGGTGAGGGTGCGTTCGATGGCGATTCGCCGGCCATCCAGGCGTGGGACGACTCCATCGGGATGGTCGCCACCACCGTCTACGCCTCGCGCCCCTACGGGCTGGTGCTCCTCGGCAACGTGGAGTCGGGCCAGGTCTTCAGCCTGTCGCCGGGGCCGCCCGGTGGCGGGATCCGCGCCGCCACGAACGGGCGCATCCCCGCAGTGGGCGCTCGCGACACCATCGGCTGGATCCAGGCGGACGGGCACGGCTACCTGGTGGCGACGTTCTGTCAGAACGAGCCGTCCGACCAGTCGGGGGAGGCGGCGATGGAGGCCATCGCCGATGCCGCGTGGGCGATGCTGAGCTCGTGAGCCGGTACCGCCGCCGCCAGCGCTTCCTGCCCCTGTGACCTTGGCCCCTGGACCGGGTGAGCCCCTGGACCGAAGATCGATCCCGGAGCACGGTCGGGGCGGTGTCACGCGCGGGGGAGAACCGATGGCGAGCATGGAGGCTGCGGAACGGTGACCGACAGCGCGGCGCACTGCACCCCGCCCGGCCCGGCGGAGGTCGGTTGGCGGGGAGGTGCCACGCGGCGGGGCCTGGTCGTCGTGGCCCGGCGCCGAGGCCGCCCGTCGTGACCACGACCCCGGTCCGGCCGACCGACCGCCCCGCCGGAACGGGCACCGGGCCGTCGATCGTCGTCGTGATGATCGGCGTCATGATCACGGCAGTCGACACGACCATCGTGGTGCTTGCGCTGCCCGAGATCGAGCGAGCCCTCCACGTAGCCCTCGACTCGGTGATCTGGGTCGTCGTCGGCTACCTGCTGGTGATCACCGTGCTCGCCACGCAGGTCGGCCGGTTGGGCGACATGTTCGGCAGGGTCCGGATGTACGAGGCCGGGTTCGGCGTCTTCATCGTCGGGTCGGCCCTGTGCGCGTTGGCCTGGGACGAGACCTCGATCGTGGTGTTCCGGGTGTTCCAGGGCGTTGGCGGAGCGCTCGTGACCGCCAACAGCGGCGCGATCATCGCCGACCTCTTCCCCCGGGAGCGGCGGGGCAGGGCGTACGGCTACAACGGGATCGGGTTCAGCCTGGGCGCCGTGCTCGGCATCCTGCTCGGCGGCGCCATCGTGACCTATGTGTCGTGGCGATGGATCTTCTGGATCAACGTCCCGATCGGCCTGACGGGAGTGTGGCTGGCGCTACGAGTGCTCCACGAGCGCGGGGAGCCGGAACGCCACCGGTTCGACCTTGCCGGGATGGCGGCGCTGGGACTCGGCCTCTTCGGGGTGCTGTGGGCGGTGACCAAGCTCGCCACCGAGCCCCTCGACGCAGAGCTCCTCGGCTACCTCCTGGGTGGCGTGTTGTGCCTCGCGGGCTTCGTCGTGCTCGAGCGACGTGTCGCGGAGCCGATGCTCAACCTCTCGCTGTTCTCGGTGCCGTCGATGACGCCGTCGTTGCTGGCCGCGCTCTTCCAGGGCCTGGCCAATTACGCCGTGCTGTTCCTCGTCATCATGTACCTCCAGGGCGCGCGACAGCTGTCCCCGATCCATGCGTCGTTGCTCCTCATCCCCGGCTACCTCGTCGGCGCGGTGGTCGGTCCCACGGCCGGGAGGCTGGCCGATCGCTTCGCTCCTGTCGTCCCCGCGACGATCGGCCTGGGCCTGCAGGTCGTCGCCCTCTTCATCTACGCGCACCTCTCCGTCTCCACCGGGCTGTGGCTCGTGGTGGTGGGCAGCGTCGTCAACGGCTTCGGCGCGAGCTGTTTCTTCCCCGCCAACAGCTCGGCCGTGATGAAGGCCTCCCCTCCGGCGTCGTTCGGCATCTCCTCGGGCATGCTCCGGACGTTCGCCAACGTCGGCATGGTCTTCTCGTTCTCCATGGCGATCCTCATCGCTTCGCGCAGCATCAGCCGAAAGCTCGCCTTTGCCATCTTCGTGGGTTCGACCAGCCTGCGCGGTGACCTGGCTGGCGCCTTCACCTCGGGGCTGCACGCGGCGTTCTACGCGTCGATGGGGATCATGGTGCTCGCCGCGCTCTTGTCCGCCCTTCGCGCCACCCGTTTCGGCGGTCATCGGCCGGCGTCCTGAGAAGGGGCGGCCCGGCGAGGCCGCGAGGTCCCGGTCGACCCGGCGGCCTGCGGCCGTCAGCGGCCGGGTTCCTCCAGGACGCGACGCAGGACCGTGGCCCCCGAGTGCTCGAGGTCGCGGGTCGCCGTCAACAGGACGAGACGGTGGCCGCGCGCCTGCTGCTGCAACGCCCGGCAGGCCGTGGCGGCGGGCTCCTGGGCCAGCTCGTCACGGTAGCGGCGGGCGAACTCGGCGAACCGTTCGGGCACGTGGGAGTACCACCGGCGCAGCTCCGTGCTCGGCGCCACGTCCTTCGCCCAGTCGTCGAGGTCGAGCGTCTCCTTGCGGACCCCCCGCGGCCACAGGCGGTCCACCAGCACACGCCGCTCGGTGCCCGAGCGTCCGGCGTCCTCGTAGGCCCGCACCACCTCGGCCTTCGGCGCGGTCGACATCGGGCCGCCTCCTCCTGATCGGCGGGCGGGCGAGCGCACCGACCGAGCGCCCCCGTACGCCCGACCACGAGCGCCCCCGTACGCCCGACCATGGTATGGCCTCGGCCGGAGGCCCCGGTGGGGGCGACCGCAGAGCCCGCCGCGGGCGCCAAGCTGGAGCGGTGGGAGCGGTGAAGAGGGCGCCAGATCCGAGCCGGCGCCCGTCGCCGGCGCACGCGCAGACGGCGGAAGGTGCGCACACGGTCCCGCTCGAGCTGCGCCTGGCCGGGCACGCCGACGTCGAGGCGATCGTGGCGCTGGTCGAGTCCGCCTACCGGGGACCTTCCAGCCGGACCGGGTGGACGACGGAGGCGGACCTCCTCGACGGCCAACGTACGGACGTGGGCGCGGTCGCCGGCTTGCTCGACAATGAGGACGGTGACGTCCTGCTGGCCGAGCGGGCGGGCGAGCTGGTCGGCTGCTGTCAGCTCGAACGGGACACGCCGTCGGGCGCCTACTTCGGGATGTTCGCCGTGCGGCCCGACCGTCAGGGCGCGGGGATCGGGCGCTGGCTGCTCGGCGAGGCGGAACGACGCGCCCGGGAGCACCACGGCTGCGCGGCGGTCCGGATGACGGTCCTTCGGCAGCGTGCCGAGCTGATCGCCTGGTACGGACGGCGCGGCTATCGGCCGACCGGCGAACGGGTCCCCTTCCCGTACGGGGACGAGCGCTTCGGGATCCCCCGGCGGGCGGACCTGGAGTTCGTCGTCCTGGCGAAGCGCATCTCGGAGCGGGCCGACCCGGTGGAGTGAGGGTGGTCCTCCGGGTACGGGTGGACGCCCCGGGAGAGCGGGGCGCGTCGGTCGCGCCAAGTACCCCATGGGGTATATACAATGGCGCTCCGATCGACGAGAGGAGCCACGGATGAACGCAGGGAGGGGCAGGGAGGCGGTCGCGCCCGGGATCACGGCCGGAGAGCTCGCCGCCAGGCTCGGCACCGACGCGGCGCCCCTGCTGGTCGACGTGCGGGAGCCCGAGGAATTCGCGGCCTGGGCCATTCCCGGTGCCCGGAACGTGCCGCTCGGCCAGCTCGGTGCGCGGATCGCCGAAGTGCTCGCCGATCGTGAGGTCGTGGTCGTGTGCGCGAGCGGCGCCCGTTCGGCCCGGGCGACGGCTGCGTTGCGCGGCGCCGGGATCGACGCCCTCAACCTGGACGGCGGGATGCTGGCCTGGGCCGGCGTCTACGACACCGCCGACCTGGACCTGGGGGAGGCCCGCATCGTCCAGGTACGGCGGCGCGGCAAGGGGTGCCTGTCCTACGTCGTCGGCGCCGGCAGCGAGGCCTTCGTGGTCGATCCCTCCCTCGACATCGGCCAGTACCTGGCGGTGGCCGACGCGCAGGGCTGGCACATCACGCGCGTGCTGGACTCCCACCTCCACGCCGACCACGTGAGCGGGGCGCGGGCCCTCGCTGCGGCCGCCGGGGCGACGTTGCACCTCAACCCTGCTGATCCTTTCGACTTCCCGTACGAACCCCTGGTCGACGGGCAATGGCTCACGCTGGGCGAGAGCACCCACGTGGGAGTCACGGCCTTCGCCACGCCGGGCCACACCCGCGGCTCGGCCGTCTTCGAGGTGGGTGGGCGCGCCCTGCTCACTGGTGACACCCTGTTCGTGGACGGTGTCGGGCGACCCGACCTCGCCGACCATGCCGAGGAGTTCGCCCGGGACCTCCATCGCTCGCTCCACGCCAAGGTCATCGCGCTGCCGGTCGACGCCGTCGTGCTTCCTGCTCACTACGGGGACGCGGTCGGCGTGTCGCCCGCTCGCGTCGTCGGGGCCACGCTGGGAGAGCTCCGGGCGCGGGTGCCACAGCTCACCTGGGCCGAGCAGCCATTCGTCGACTGGGCGTCCAACCGGGCGCAGCCTCGGCCGCCCCACTACACCGAGATCGTCCGCATCAACATGGGTGGGGAGCTGCCCACGGAGGCGTCCCGCCGCCTCGAGCTCGGCCCCAACCGCTGCGCGGCGTGACTCGGGGCGAGCGACGGCCGAGCCACGGCGGCACCCGCCGGCTCGTACCGTGGGGCGTGACCCTATGGTGGCGTCGATGACGATCGACGCCGTGTCGCCCCGCCGGATCTCCCATCCCGTCTTCGCCCGGTGCTACACGCTCCTCTCGGCCGTCACCGAGGCGGCGGGTGCGTCGGCTCACCGCGACGAGCTCCTCGCCGGGCTTCGGGGTGAGGTCATCGAGGTGGGCCCGGGGAACGGGCGGAACTTCGCCCACTACCCACCCGAGGTGACCGGCGTGCTCGCCGTGGAACCCGAGCCCTATCTCCGGCGGATGGCAGCCCGCGCCGCGTCCGAGGCGCAGATCCCGGTCCGCGTCGTCGAGGGCGACGCCGATCGGTTGCCGGCGGCCGACCAACGCTTCGATGCCGGCGTGGCCTCCCTGGTGCTGTGCTCGGTGCCCCACCCGGAGCGGTCCTTGTCCGAGCTGTTCCGGGTCGTCCGGCCCGGAGGGCAGCTCCGGTTCTACGAGCACGTCCGGGCGGAGGACGGCCGCCATGCCCGGCTCCAGGACTGGGTCGACCACCTTTGGCCTCGCGTCGCCGGCGGATGCCACACGGGCCGGGACACGGTGGCGGCCATCGAGGCCGCGGGGTTCGTGGTCGAGCGGGAGCGGCGGTTCTTCTTCCAGCCGTCCGTCCTCGCCAAGCCGGTCGCGCCCCACGTGATCGGCATCGCTCGCCGACCCTGAGCGTCCCCCGCCCAGCGCCTGGTGGCTGGACCCGAGCCCGCGCGGCCTCGCCGCGGCGACCCTTCCGCCGTCGACCCGTCCGCCGGCGACCCGTCCGGGCCATACCCCGCGGGGTAGGGTGACGGCCGTGGGTCCCCACGGCCGTCCGGCGGGCGACACCGAGCCCGATCGAGGTGCACCGGCCCGAGGCGCGTTGGCGCACGGCGCACCCCGGTTGTCGGAAGGTGCCCCAGGGCAGTGGAGCCGGCCGTGAGCCTGGTGATCACTGGAGCCGAGGTCGTCATCGTCGAGACGGCGGCCCTCGGTGACCGGAGCTATGTCGTCCACGACGGAGCGGTCGCCGTGGTGGTCGATCCCCAGCGCGACATCGACCGCATCCTCGGGGTCGTCGATGGTTTGGCCGTCGAGGTGACCCACGTGCTGGAAACGCACCTCCACAACGACTACGTCACCGGCGGCTATGCCCTCGCCCAGGAGACGGGGGCCGACGATGTGGTCCCGGCCGCCGACGAGGTGGCGTTCGCCCGCCGGGCCATAGTCGACCGTGAGGAGGTCGTCACCGGACGGCTCGCTGTTGCTGCTCGCCACACGCCAGGCCACACGCCCAACCACATGGCGTACGTCGTCCAGGTCGACGGGAGCCCCGTGGCGGTGCTCACGGGCGGTTCGATGCTGTTCGGCGCCGTCGGCCGTACCGACCTGATCAGCAAGGAGCGCACCGAGGAGCTCACGCGTGCCCAGTACCGCTCGGTGCGTGGGCTGGCAGACGAGCTGCCGGGGCACGTGGCCGTCCACCCGACCCACGGGTTCGGGAGCTTCTGCTCGGCGACCGAGACGTCCGGCGACAGCTCGACCATCGCCGAGGAGCGCGCCCGCAACGTCGCGCTCGTCACCGACGACGAGGACCGCTTCGTCCGCGAGCTGCTCGGCGGGCTGGGGGCCTACCCCAGGTACTACGTTCACATGGCGCCACGCAACGCTGCCGGACCGAGCGCGCCGGACCTGTCGGATCCCGAGCCGGTCGACGTTGCCCTGCTGCGGGAGCGGATCGCCGCTGGCGAGTGGGTCGTCGACCTCCGTGACCGCCGGGCGTTCGCCCGGGCGCACGTCGCCGGCTCGGTCTCCATCGAGCTCGGGGACCCGTTCGCCACTTATTTCGGGTGGGCCCTGCCGTGGCGGGCACCGGTGACCCTCGTCGGCGAGAGCATGGACCAAGTGCGCGCTGCTCGCCGGCAGCTCGTGCGCATCGGGGTGGACCAGCTGGCCGGTGCCGCACTGGTGTCGGTGCGCGACCTCAGCGAAGGTGCGCCGTCTGCGTACGCCGTGGCCACCTTCGACGACCTGGCGACGACGCTCGGGACCGCCGGACGCGTGGTCCTCGACGTGCGCCGTCATGACGAGTGGGAGGCCGGTCACCTGCGTGGTGCCGTGCACCTTCCCTTCTGGGAGCTGGCCGATCGCGTCGACGAGCTGCCGGACGGGGAGCTGTGGGTGCACTGTGCAGCCGGGTTCCGGGCGTCGATCGGGGCGTCGCTCGTCGACCGGGCCGGTCGCTCCTGTGTCCTCGTCGACGACGACTGGCAACGGGCGGCGGCGCTCGGCCTGCCGATCGAGCCGGGGCCCTGACCGTCCACTCCCGGCGCGTGCGGGTGCCGACAGCGACGACGAAGCACACCCACAAAGAGGAGGCCGAATGAGCACCGACATCGGATCCCGGCGGAGCGAGCGAGCGAGCCAGGTCGTCGACGCGGCGGCTCGCCTCTTCGGAGCCGGGGTCATGTCCCACTCCGGTCATGCCAACCTGAGCGGTCGGCTGGACCGTGAGACCTTTCTCCTCACCACGTCGGGCGCCGTCCGGGACCTGCGTCCCGGCGACCTGGCCACGGTCGACCTCGAGGGCACCGTGCTCGACGGCGCCCTTGCGCCCGAGAACGCCGAGATCGTCGCCATGCACGGCGCGGTCTACCGCGCCCGGGACGAGGTGGGGGCCGTCATCCACACGCACTCCCCGTCGGCGACCGCCTTCGCCCTCGCCCACCGCTCCTTGCCGTGCCGGATGGAGTCGCTCCTGCGCTTCGGGCAAGCCGAGGAGATCCCGGTGGTCGCATGGGGACCCCGGGGTTCCGACGTCTCGGTGCGCGGGATCGCAGAAGCGCTCGAGCGGCATCGGACCACGGCTGCCGTGCTGCTCGCCAACCACGGCCTTCTCGCATTCGGTGCCGACCCGGTGGCGACCGCGCAGCTCGTCGTGGCGATCGAGGAGAGCGCCGAGGCGGAGCTCGCCGCGACCGCGATCGGCGGCGCCGCCGACTTCCCGGCCGGTGCCCTCGCAGCCGTGCGCGCGTCGATGGCCAAGGCGCGCGGGCGGCAAGACGGCTAGACCCTTTCCCCGCCCGGTCCACCGCCTCGGTGCGGGAGAGCGGGCGGGCTGCGACGTCAGGTGGCGGTGGTGCTCAGGTGGTGGTGGCGCGGTTCCTGGCGGCCAAACCGGACAGCGCCTCACCGATCAACCGGCCGGCCTCCTCGGCGACCGGCCGGAGCTCGGGGTTCTGGGTCAGTGTCGCCATGATGGCCGGGTCCATCGCGTCCACGACGACCCCCTCGTCCCCTTGCCGGACCACCACGTTGCAGGGAAGCAGGGCGCCGATCTTGCGATCGGCGCCCAGTGCCTGGTGCGCCAGGCGCGGGTTGCACGCGCCGATGATCAGGTAGGGCTCCATCTCCTCGCCGAGCTTCTCGCGGAGGGTGGCCCGGACGTCGATCTCGGTGAGGGTGCCGAACCCCTTCTCCTTGAAGGCCTCCTTCACGAGCGGCACCGCCTCCTCGAACGTCAGCGGCAGGGTGATCGTCCTCGTGTACCCCATAGTGTCCTCCCGTTCGTGGAGCGGCGACGGGCCGCTCTCAGGCCAGTGACAGGAACAGTCGCTCCAGCTCCTCCTCGGAGGGGATGCCGGCCGCGTTGCTGCCGGGCCGGAGGGCGCATTCGCGCAATCCGCTGGCGACGAGCTTGAACCCCGCCCGGTCCAAGGCGCGCGACGCGGCGGCCAGCTGCGTCAGCACGTCGGCGCAGTCACGACCTTCCTCGATCATGCGGATCACCCCGCCGATCTGCCCCTGGGCGCGGCGCAGCCGCTTCACGACCCCTTCGAGAACGTCTGCGTCGAGCTCCACGAATCCTCCAGCTGCACGTCGTCGGCCCCTGTCGACCGACCTGCACCGAGTGTACCCCCCGGGGTAGCCGATGATGTGCCGGGCCGGGCGAACCGTGGAGCGGCTCCGGCCGGGTGGACCAAGGTACCCATGGGGGTATAGTGCCGACCCGGAGGTGACCATGGAGATCGACATCCACGCGCTTGCTGCTGCCCGCTCGGTCGGCGCCATTGTGATCGACGTGCGCGAGCCCGACGAGTACCACTCGGGACATGTGCCGGGGGCCCGGCCCATCCCCCTCGGCGAGCTCGCCACGCGGGTCGGGGAGCTCGCGATCCGTGTCGGCGAGCGGGGCGGAGAACGGGTGCACGGCATCTGTGCCAGCGGCCGCCGATCGCTGCTGGCCGCGAAGTGGCTCATCTCTCAGGGGTTCGACGCCGTCTCGGTCGCCGGCGGCACGGTCGCATGGACGGGTGCAGGGTTACCTGTCGAGACGGGGCCGAACCGCCAGCGAGCCTGACCGCGTCCTCAGGAAGGTTCCACCGGCGCGTACGGGGTGCCACCGCACTGTGTAAGATACCCCCTGGGGTATAGTTCGACCGACGGGCGCCCGCCCACGACTGACGCCCACCACTGACGCCCACCGCTCGCTCACGCCCCCCCTTTCTCCACCGCCCGACGAACCACGCCCGACGACCAACGGAAAGAGAGACCATGGCAACCACGAAGCCGCTGACCCTCGTGCCTGACGCGCCGGCCACCGACGCGCCGCACGGGGCCTTTGCCCGCCTGGGGCGTTGGACGGGATCGCACCTGCGCCCGGTGCTCCTCGCCTGGCTGGCCGTCCTCGTGGTGTTCGGCATCTTCGCTCCCAAGGTCGAATCTGCGCTCGCTGGTGCAGGTTGGCAGGACTCGACCAGCCAATCGGTGCATGCCCGGCAGATCATCCGGCAGGACTTCGCCGGCCTCGGGTCGAGCGCGTTGCAGGTCGTGGTCGTCGACCGTGCCGGCAAGATTGCCAACGATCCGGCCGCCCAGTCCGTCATCTCCCGCGTCGAGGCCACGCTGCGAGCGAACCGGGCAGTCTCGACCGTGGTGCCACCGCGCCCGGGTACGTCGATCTCGCGCGACGGCCGCACCGCAGTGGTGGTCGCAGGGGCCGCCGCCGACACCAATCGCATGGTGACCGCGGCCGGGGACTTGGCGGTCCCCCTGTCACGGTTGAGCACCCGTGACGTGTCGGTCACCCTCACCGGCGACAGTGCGCTGTGGGCCGACTTCAACGCGGCGAACCACTCGGCGATGATGCGCTCAGAGATGCTCTCGTGGCCCGTCACGCTGGCCATCCTCGTCGTCGCTTTCGGAAGCCTCGTTGCCGCCGGGCTGCCGCTCATGCTCACGATGGCCGGTCTGCTCGTGTCGGCAGGCGCCCTGGTGCTCGCCAACCACCTCGCGCCGGTGTCGATCTGGGCACTCAACTTCGCCCTCATGTTCTCGTTGGCACTCGGGATCGACTACGCGCTCTTTCTCGTGGTGCGGTTCCGGGCTGCGCTCGAGCGGCGCAACGCCCAGCCGGGCGATCGGGCGGCGGCGGCGGCCGCTGTCGCCGAGACGCTCGCTACGGCAGGAAAGGCTGTGGCCTTCTCGGCCTTGACCGTCCTGGCGTCGCTCGCGTCCATCTTGATCGTGCCCAGCCCGGCCTTCCGGTCGATGGCTCTGGGCATCATGCTCTCGGTGGTCGCGGTGCTGGCCGCCACCTTGACCCTCTTGCCGGCCGTCCTCGGGAAGCTCGGCACGCGAGTCAACGCGGTGCGGGTGCGGTTGCGGCGCTCGGCGGACGATCGGCCCGCCGGCCACAAGCTCGAGGAACGCCTGCATGCCTGGGGGCGGTTCCTGTGGGCGCACCCCTGGCCGGCTGCGCTCGCCGGCCTCGCGGTGCTCGTCCTTGCCGCGCTGCCCGTGCTGGGCCTCCGCACGTCAATGCCGTCGATCACCATCATCCCGGCGTCCGCCAACGCCCGCATCGGCTATCAGCAGGTGACCAGCGCGTTCGGTCCGGGTTTCCCGGGGACGTTGCAGGTGGTCGTCCCTGCTGCCGAGCAGACGGCAGCCCTGCAGGTGGCGCGGCAGACGCATGGCGTCGCGGAAGTGCTACCCGGACCGACCGGTCACGGGTGGGCGTTGGACCAAGTCGTCCCGACGAGCGGGCCATCGACCGTGGCGACGGGCGCCACCATTGAACGACTACGGTCTGACCTTCCGCGCGGCTCCCTCGTCGGTGGTGCTGCCGCAGAGAACTATGACCTCCAGCATGCGCTGGCAAGCCGGACGCCGATCGTGTTCGGGATGCTGGCCGGCCTCGGGTTCATCCTGCTGTTGGTGGCACTCGGTGCCCCGCTCATTGCCTTCGCCGGCGTGGTGATCACGGGCCTGTCGGTCGCTGGCGCCTTCGGGGTTGCCCGGCTGATCTTCCAGAACGGCGACCTGTCCGGGCTGTTGCACTTCACGCCGCAGGGGTTCGTCGACGCCTGGGGACCGCTCTTCTTCGGGGCCATGGTGTTCGGAGTCGCCATGGACTACACGCTGTTCCTGTTGTCCGCAGCCAAGGAGCGGTACGAGACGCATGCCGATCCCGAGCACTCAATGGTCGGATCCGTCCGAACGTCGGGTCGAGTGGTCGTGTCGGCGGCAGCGGTGATGGTCGCCGTGTTCCTGACGTTCGCGCTGTCAGGCCCGCTCGCACCGAAGGAGATGGGTGTCATCCTGGCCGTAGCCGTCGCGTTGGACGCCATTGTCGTCCGCCTGGTGCTCCTGCCCGCCCTGCTGCGAATCGCAAACCACGCGGCGTGGCACCAACCCAGGTGGCTGGCACGGATCCTGCCGACGGTGAGGTTCGCCCACTGAGGATGGCAAGCTGGCGGATGTGTCTGACGACCTTCCGATCCTCACCGTCGCCGACGTCGACGCCTGGGCCGAGTGGTTGGCGCGCCACGGGGCCTCGGCGGCGGGCGTCTGGCTCGTCCTGGCCAAGAAGGGGACGACAGCACCCACCTCGCTGACCTATGACCAGGCGCTCGAACAGGCGCTGTGCCACGGCTGGGTGGACGGTCAGCTGGCGCGCGGGGACGAGGCGACGTTCCGCCGCCGCTTCACTCCGCGCCGGCCGGGAAGCGCATGGTCGCAGCGCAACGTCGCGCTTGTCACCCGGCTGGACGGCGCCGGCCGCCTCCAGGCGGGTGGCCGGCAAGCCGTCGAGCGTGCCAGGGCCGACGGCACCTGGGATGCGGCGTACGCTGGACAGGCAACCATGGAGGTGCCGCCCGACCTGGTGGCTGCGTTGGCAGCTGATCCCTCGGCGGCGGCGATGTTCGACCGGTTGGTTGCCGCCAACCGGTACGCGGTGCTCTACCGGGTGACGACCGCGAAGCGGGCCTCGACGCGACAGCGTCGGGTCGAGGAGCTGGTTGCAATGCTCGCCCGCGGCGAGACCATCCACCCGCAGTGACCGCGGGCGCTGCCCGATGGAGGTTGGGGGGGAGTGAGCCCCTCAGGCTCAGAAGGTTGTCGCATAGGTGACGAGCACGCCCTGCGTCGTCCGACCGGCACGGACCTCGATGTGCGTGGGCACGCTCCAGCTGCCCCCGCGCACCTTGCTGCTGCGACCCTCGACGACATAGGCACCGGCCGGCACCTCGATGCGCCAGTGGCCGTCGGTCGCCTCCGTCGAGTACACCGTGCCCTGGGGCCCGGCCACCAATCGGATGGTGCCGGAGAGTGGCACGGGAAGGACCCCGACGCCCTGAAACCACCCGTCGACGGTTGCACTGCCCAGAGCGGTTGCGCCGTTGCCGGCGGGCGAGGCGCCACTTGGCGGCGGTGAGGTCTTCGCTCCGCCGCCGCCCAAAAGGAGGAGCGAGACGACGACGGCGAACGCGATCCCGATGCCTGCCATTGCTCGCCAGAGCCAGCGCCGACGCTGGCGACGGCGGGCCTCCTCGATGAGCGCCTCGGCAGAGAGGGCTCCCGAAGCGTGTTCGGCGAAGTCCTCGAGGAGCTCGGTCACCTTCTCGAGGCGCTCCTCGCGGCAGGCCGCCACTGCTCCTACGAGGCCCTTGATCCGGCGCCCTCGTGAAGCGCGACGACGGAGAGGTCGTCATCGAGAGATAACCTGAGGACCCGGGCGAGGGCGACGACGGTGAAGAACGCCGGCGTGGGTATCCTGCCGGTCTCAATCTTGCGGAGCGTCTCTACCGAGATGCCGGCCGCCGTCGCCACGTCACCCAGGCTCGTCGGTCCCCGTGCTTGACGCAGCACGGTGCCGAGGCGCTGACCGCGCTCGATCTCCCAAGGCTTGAGCGGGTCTCGAACCATGCCCGCATAATAGTACCGGCCGGTATGATAATCCGAGCCAGTGCGCTGAGGAGGTGTCGGACTGATGGTCGAGCTGAAGGCGCCACGAGAGCTCGTTCTGCTGCGTGAGGCCGGCCGGGTGGTCGCCGAAGCGCTCGACGCGGTACGGGAGCGGGCCGAGGTCGGTGTCACCCTGAGTGAGCTCGACCGCGTGGCCGCGGAAGTGATCGAAAGGGCTGGAGCCACCCCCGCGTTCTTGGGCTACCACCCATCGTGGGCCCCGACCCCGTTCCCTGGAGTGATCTGCGCCAGTGTCAACGACGTGGTCGTTCACGGGATCCCCGACCGCACTCGTCTGGCCGACGGCGATCTGGTGAGCATCGACTGCGGAGCCTTCGTGCGCGGTTGGTGTGCCGACGCGGCGATCAGCTTCACCGTCGGGGAATGCTGCCCAGCCGACACCGAGCTGGTTGCCGCCACCGACGCCGCGTTGGCGCGGGGTATCAGCGCAGCGCAGTCCGGACGCCAGCTCGGTGACGTCGGCTACGCCATCGGCCAGCCGGTCCGCCACGCCGGCTATGGGCTCCTCGCCGACCACGGGGGCCACGGCGTCGGCCGAGCCATGCACGAGGACCCGTTCGTCTACAACGAGGGTCGGCCCGGGCACGGGTACCGGCTTCGACCCGGCCTGGTCGTAGCCCTCGAACCCATGCTCATCGCAGACGGGACCGACGAGTACGTGACTGACCGTGACGGGTGGACCTTGCGTACGGCCAGCGGGAGCCGTGCAGCACACAGCGAGCACACCATCGCCATCACCGACGACGGTCCCGTGATCCTCACCGCACCGTGAACCCCCGGAACCGAAGTTCCTCTTGCGCACTTGCCAGAGAGTTGGACTGTGGAGGTCCTGCTCTTCCGCGCGTCACGCACGCGGCGCCGGTGCCCCTTGAGCGCTCCGCGTCCCTTCCCATGAAGCGCTGCCCCGAGATCGCTCACGCTCCCGGCGGTCGGGGCGAACGGCCCCGGTCGGAAGCCGTCACATCAGGGGGCATGGCGCCCGATCGAGGTTGGCCGAGTCTCGTCACGATGCCAAGTAGCGCCGGAGTGCATCCCGGGCGACCGCGCTGACGCTGCGATGCTCCTCTTCGGCGCGCTCGTGAAGAGCTTCTGCCAGGTCGGGCTCGATCCGAAGGTCGAGTCGAGGCGAGATGCCACGACCAAGGGACGGCCGACCGACCCTCCTCGGGGTGGCAGCCTCGAGGTCGCAACCAGCCTCTGCCTCGTCGGCGAGCTCTTCCTCTACCCCCGAAGTGAGCACCGCTCCGCTTTTCGTTCTCCTCACACGCGCCACTTCTTGGCCTCCTCGTACTGGTGGTTAGGGGACGTGCGGTAGGGGGTGAAGCATGGCGACCAGTCCTGCCCACGTGACGCGGGGCGCGGCTCGATGGGGTTCCTCCAGCAACGTGAGTCCACGACTGGGGATCCTTCCCGTGAGTCGCTGGCTGACCTAGCCTGGTTTCGCGATGAGCAGGCCGTCGTCAACGCGGAGGCCATCGCCCCGAATACCGGAGCAGCCGGTTCGGTCACGGGCGGTCCACCGACGGCGCCGCACCCCGCGGGATAGGGCGGTAATCGGCTCGTCGGGCGCTGCCTCGGTCCTGCTCGTCGTTCTCGCCGCGTTCGCCCTCGCCGGCGGCGTTTCCAGCTCCCCGACCGGAACTTCGCGAGGCGGCCATTTCCCGACGACTCACGCTCATTCGTCGACGCCTGCCGCTTCGTCTGCCCCTCCCTCCTCGTCCCAACCGTCGTCTGCTTCCTCCTCTTCGTCACCCGCGGGGAGGGCCACGCCGACGTCGACCACCCCCACGACGGGTGCGTCCGGAACGAGCACGACGTCGGGCTCCTCCGCGTCGGCCGCACCATCCGGCTCCGGAGTGGTGGCGACTGTCTCGCCCGCGGAGGTGCTCGTCGAAGTGCTGAACGGCTTCGGCGGGAACGGAGCAGCGACGGCGGCCGCGGCTGCGCTCCAGAGCCAGGGATTCGCCATCAATGGGACGGGCAACGCGAACAGCTTCGAGTACGCCGACAACGTCATCCAGTACGCACCGGGCAACCTCTCGGGCGCGTACACGCTCGAGGCGTACGTCACCGGCACCACCCAGATCGTTGAGAGCCTCGATGTTCCCGCCGGAGAGGTCCAGCTCGTGCTCGGCTCAACCTATGACGGCATCGCCGAGAACTGACCCCACGTCAGGTACCGCCGCGGGTAGCGGCACAGGGTTGATCCCGGCGCCACCTGTTCCGGTTGAAACCGGCCAGGGTGCGGCACCGAGTGCCCGAGCCGTCGATCGCGTGCGTTGGCCGGCGTGGCACCGCCGCCCTCAGGGTACGGTCCCGGCAACCGCATCAACCGCTGGTCTCTCCTCACCAGCGTCATGCCATGGTGCACAGCGCTTCCGGCTCAGTGTCGGTCAGGGTCGAACTCGAGCACCTGCGTGAGGCGGATGTTGTTGCCGGACGGATCGCGGAATGAGGTGTCGATCCCGTAGGGCTGGCGGGTCGGGGGGTCGTTGAAGCGCACGCCGCGCGCCGTGAGTTCGTTGTAGCTCTTCTCGCAGTCGTCGGTCTGCAGGAAGAGCGTGCCGCCCGCCCCTTTGGCGACGAGCTCGCCAAGCTTGCGGCTGTCGGTCTCGTCGAGCATCGGCGGCCCGGGAACCGGCATGAGCACCAGTCCGACGTCGGGCTGGCCGGCCGGACCAACGCACAGCCACCGGAAGCTCCAATCCTTCATGGTGACATCGGCGCGCACCTCCCAGCCGAGCATCCGCGTGTAGAAGTCGAGTGCCTCGTCTTGGTTGTGCACCCAGAACTGGCTATTGGCGATGGTGATCATCGGACCTCCCATGGTGAGGCGTCAGTCGTCTTGTCTTCGTGACGGAACGTTACGAGGCCGGTCCTTCGCCGTCTTCTTGAAACGTGCGGTTCTGGGGGTGCCCATAGGCCATGGCCACGCAGCGGGGGATTCGAAGCTGGGCCGCCGCCGGCGGGAAAGCCGCTCGGTAGTGGGTGGGGGTTCAATCACGGTGTAGAGGTAGTAGTAGGTCCATTTCTGGGGCCCGTGCAGCTTGGTGATGTCCCAGCTGTAGACCTGGTTGGGTCCGGTGGCGAGCAGCTCCGGCTTCTTTCTCGCCGGATGGGTGGCGTGACGCCGGCGGTCGCCGACCTCGCCGTGCTCGCGCAGCACCCGGTACATGGTGGACACCGATGCGAGGTAGATGCCCTCGTCGAGCAGCTTGGCGTAGACGGTCGCCGGCGCCTCGTCGACGTGCTCCTCGCTGTTGAGGAGGCGGCGGATCTCCTTGCGCTCCACCTCGCTCAGCGCTCGAGGCTGGGGGGTTGCCACCCGATCGGGACGTGGTGGTGCGGGGCTCTTTCGGTGCCGGCGGTAGTGGCGAGCGCGGGGCTCGCCCACGGCCGCACACGCAGCCGTCACGCCCACGATCGGCGCCAGTTCGCAGACGGCCTGGTCGATCACTTGGTCTCGCCCATCTCGTTCGGCGCGCTGTCGGTGGCGAGCTGCTCCAACAGCGCCGAGAGCTTTCCCTGGACCTCGATGACCTTGCGGGCCTTGCCGAGCTCGGACTCGAGGCGGTCACGGTCGCGCCGCAAGCGGGCGATCTCGCGATCTCGGGGATCGGCCGCCTGTCGGCCGGCTCGGCGGCCCAGCGCCTCCTCGGCGCCCTGGTCGCGCTGGAGGCGCCACTCGGTGAGGAGCGACGAGTACAGGCCTTCCCGGCGCAAGAGGGCGCCCTTGTCGGCCTTTGACAGCGGCTCGTACTCGGCGAGGACCCTCGCCTTGTAGGCGGCCGAGAACCGACGTGGCCCTCGGGCCCGCTCGGGGACCTCGGGGTCCGGATCAGGATCGTTCGTCACTCCGCCATCGTGGCGCGCGTCGGCGGTGGAGTTGGTCGTGATGGTCATGCTCGGGGAGTTCCTTCCCCGCCCTCTCAGCTCAATGGATCGGTTGTCCGATCTGCCTCGCTGGAGGTTGACACAGAGGGGGCGCAACAGAGCACCTCGGACCAACGATGCGCAGAGATCTGCGGTGCGAGTCTGCGTTTCGGACAACCGACGCTGGGTCCCGAACGTGGTACTCGGTGAAGGGACTGATTCTCGCGCCCCGGTGCCGCCCAACGGTCCCTCGCGCAACGCTGGGCCCAGGATCGACGACGTAGGAGCTGGCGTGAGGGAGGGAACAAGGGACTCGAGCCATGACGAGCGCTTTCGGAACAGGCGAGGCCTCGTAGCTGCACTCCGGCGATTCGTCAGCACCCGCTCGGGTGGGGGACTTCTCGCCGTCATGGCAGCCCTTGGGCTCCTTCTGGCCGCTTGCGGGAGCGGTGGCGGCTCGGCAGCAATCGCGAACAGCGGTGGTAGGAGAACTGGGTCGTCGAGCAGTTCGTCCACCGCGAGCACGTCGTTGTCGACCACGACGTCGCCGGGCTCAGCGGTTCGGAAGGTGGGCGGTTGCCCGAGCACCGGAACGGCAGCAGCGGCGGTGCTCGCCAGCACCAGCCCTGGGTCGCCGCTCGTCCCTGCGCACCCAGAAGCTCTCGTGTTGTGCCAGGCACCCTTGCCACCGGGTGCTCGCCCCAGCTACCCGCTCACCCTCGGCCAAGGACCGGCCGCAACCGTCGCCCGGATCATCGACGCCAGTCCCTCCGAATCCGCATCCCAGCCTGCGTGCTCTCCAGCTGGGCCGGTCAACGCCCTACTTCGCTTCTACGCCCCAAAGAATCACCACCACGTAGTGACGGTGCTTCTATGCGCGCGTGTCGGCGTCTATTCGGCCGACCGTGGCGCCGCCATCCCCCCCGACGCGGCGAGCCTGCTGTGGCAGGACGCAGTCCTCTCGGGGACATCGAGACCGAGGCTCCCCACGCCGGCCGTCGTCGGACTCAGCCTCAAGCGCGACGCCGCCGTGGGGGCGAAGAACAAGCTGGACGTGTCGTTCGGTGGCGAGTGGGCCGAGGGCGGCGTGGCACCGGGAATCGTCCTGCTGCAGGCACCCTGGACAGGCGAGATACAGATGGGCCTGTCGGTCCAGGTGGTCGTGGCGGTGCCGCCGTCGCCTCCTTGTAGTGCGGGACAGCTGCAGCTCACATTCACGGGTTCTCGACCACAACCACCCGGGACCACCGAAGGCGGTGACTTCGACGTCCGCAACGTCGGACACCGATTCTGTCGCTTGACCGGATCGGTCACCATCGCCGGGGTGAACGCCGCGGGCCAGGCCGTCACGCAGGTCGTCACCCTGTCGGTTCCCCCTGGGCTCGTCCTCAGTCCGAACACGACGGCGGTTCCTCGGGGTTCGTTCACGCCGGCGATGCCCGTCTACGCAACACTCGGCTTCTCTTCGCCCGACCCGACACAGTGCCCGGCGCCGCTCGTCGTCCCAGCTGGGTGGAACATCCACGTGGCGAACGGCGCCCTGACCGTTCCCAATGCCCCCGGACGGACAACAGGCGTCACGCCGCTCGGCGTGTGTCCGACGGTCATCTCGCCTCGAGCGATCTCTGCCCGATAGCGCACGTCGCGCAGATGCGAACCGCGACGGCAACCGTGCTGCTGACTCCGCATCCGAACTACGGCGTAAGGCGCGCACTCCCGGCAGTAGGTGACGCGTATACGAGCGCGCGACGACGCTGTAGTGGGCTACCCGCGCAACAAGGCAACCGGAGGGTTCCCTTCGTCGGCCTGTCCGATCGACAGACTCCTACGGAGGCTCAAGCCGCGAGCACGGTCTGCCGATGAACAGCCGATGACCTCGGGGCCCATCCGCGGCAGCGCGGTGCGCGGATCGTCCGACGCGCGACTGGCCTACCGATGATCATCGCCGCAGAGCGATCCAGATGGCCCTGCTCTCTTTCCAGCTTGCGGTCCCCTGGTACGGGCCGATTCCTCGGCGCTGACACGGCGCCGTTGAACGAGCTCCGCGGAGGCAGGCACAGGAACCGCTACTGCGTCGCCTCGCATGGTCGCGGACTGGCCAAGTCGGTGGCAGGTGAGCGGTGACGCCCACGAAAGCCCCGGACGCCGACTCCCAGTGGGAGTGGGAAGAACTCGGCTGGATCGCGCTCGATGCTGGCGTCTGCTTCTTCGGGGCGCGGGCGACACTTCCGTCCGGCCGGCGCCTCCCCCTCAAGATCGGACAACGCGTCGGAACCCATTCGGCACTTCTTGCGACGTCCGACGGCTATCGAGTGGTCGCCTGCGGGACCGCTGCAGACCTCTCGATGCCTGTGGAGGTCGCTCTCGTCAACGGTCGTCGGGTCGCCGCCCGCATGGAGTTCGTCGCCGACGTCGCCGAGGTCGACGGCGTCTGGGAGGTCGTCGGCACCTTCGAACTGCCCCGCGAGGTAGCGGCCGGCGATCCCATGTGTGCGGGTGGAACCTACCGACTCGAATTCGACATCGAGCCCGGCACCTACCGGGCCGACATCTTCAAGCCAGCGGAGAACCCCTGGGACACCTTGGGGTTGCGCATCGTGCTGATCGAACCGCCAGGACTGGAACCGTAGGAGGACGGGACATGGCAGACCAGGAGACGTTGACCAGCGAAAAGACCTTCACTGGTGTGAGGCACCGGATAGAGATACCGGTCACCCGATCGCGCCGGACCGTCATCGACCTCTCGAACCGCCCCCTGCTCCAGACCCCGGTCTCAGACGAGGAGCGCGAGGCGTTCGCCCAATTGGAAGATGATCACGCCTACGGGTGGATCCGGACATCGCTCGCCACTTACCTCGCCGAGACGGTTCACGACCCGGTACGGCTGCAGGGCCTCTGGACTCTGTCCGCCTTCCCCTTCAAGGGAAGGCGGCTGTTCACCCTCAGCGTCGGCGGCACGGAGGTCCTCTGGATGCACGGACACGATTTCGTCGTGCACTTGAACGTCGCCCACGGCGAGGCGCTCCGCCATGTGGTGGACGAGGTGTTGCCCGACGTCTGGCACCGCCACATCGTCTACGACAGCATCGAGCGCCACTGCCCCGTCCGCGGCTTGCTGGTTACCGATGCCAACGCACTGACGAACCTTCTGAGCGACCCCACGGTGCTAGACGCGGCGTACCGGCTCAACGCCCTCCTCATGCACTACGGGGGGACCGGCCTCTCGAGGTTTCACAACCGGCCCTTCGCCACCGCGGTCCTGGGCGATCCCAGTTGATCAAGCACTGATCGTTGTTGGTCGGTTCTTGGGCATCGGGCGCGCCCAGCGGGGCGCAGACCATGTCGATGACGGGACGTGCGGACCGGTGCTGGCAAGCGAGACGTTTGGCCAGTCCGCCACTACCGGGCTTGCGCTTCGGCCTCCGGTGGTCACCGCCAGCCCGGGGGGAGCGTCTGCGAATCCGGCGGTTAGGGCGAGTCCAGCTGGAGAAAGCCAGCGTTGGTAGGGGTCAAGGAACCGCCGGTGTCCGGTTCGACTGTGGCATGAACATGCTATATTCGTGGCATGACCCGTGTCCGGATCAGCACGACCGTGGACCAGCAACTTCTCGAGCAGGCACGCGAGGTGAAGGCGGGCGTGCCGGACTCAGCACTTGTCGATGACGCCTTGGCGGCCTTCCTCGCTCAACACCGTGCCGCGGAAGTCGACGAAGCGTACGCCTCCTACGACGACCACCCGCTCGACGAAGTCGACGAGTGGGGTGATCTCGCATCGTTCCGGGCTGCGGCTGCCGCGTCATGAGCTCGTTGCCCGCTCGGGGCGACGTCTGGTGGTGTGAGCTTCCCGACATTGGCCGAAGGCCAGTGGTCGTGTTGTCGCGCGACGCCGCCATTCCTCGCCTTCGGCGGGCGGTCGTCGCTCCGTGCACCACGACCATCCGTGGCTTGCCCAGTGAGGTTGTCCTCGAACCGCGCGACGACCCTGTGCCACGGCACTGCGTGGCCAACTTGGACTCGATCGAGAGCGTCGCCCTCGGCGTGCTCACCGAACGGATCGGGCGCCTGTCCGACGTCAGGATGCGGCAGCTTTGCGAGGCGCTCGAAGTCGCCGTTGACTGCGACCGCTGAGCCTCCACTTCGCGGTCGCCCGCGAGCCGGCGATCAGGGACACCAACAGGCACGTGTGAGATCGGCGTTCGGGGACCTGGGTCTGCGGGAACCGGCCGAGGTCCGGCCCCTCAATACTCTGCGGCCGTTCCAAGATGAGATTGCCGTCAGGTGTTACGGCGTTGTCGCGCCCTACCGGGGAGTCGAACCCAGGACCACACGGCGTTCCGAACCAGGGCGGTCCATCAGTGACCCGAAGGCAACATGCAGTCACCCGAGACAGCAGAGTTGTTCCAGCCGGTGGATCCATGCACGGGAACTCCGCCACCCCCGGCGCCCCCTGTCGCGCCAAGCCCGCCAAAGTTGCCGTTGGTGTTGGCGAAGGCGCCGTGGCAGTAGCCGCTCGAGCTGATGGGGAACCCTGCGCCGTACTGGTTCGTACCGGTCGCAGCAGCCGAAGCCGTGCCCGCAAACATGACAGCCCCAGGTACAACGCCCGCGGCCGAAACGGCGAGCGCAATCAGCAGCTTTCTCATGTTCGTTCCTTTCCGTTCCGCCCATCCGAGAAGTCCGTTCTCTCGGTGCAGGCAGTGTATGCAGTGTGCAACCGAGGGTGCTACCCGCCACGCGATCGCGCGCCTTGCCGGCGTTTCGGGACGCGGTCAGGTGTCGAGCGGCCCGCGCATAGGGGACACGCGCGTGCCGCGGCCGCAGCAGCCGTCCAGTCTGATCCGAGGCCGCACCGCCCCAGCGCGCTGGCGCGCCGGGTCATCCAACTACGCGCGCCTCGTCTCTCGGAGTTGCGAGGAGCACCGGTGGTCGAACGTCAAGATATATTGATGGGGTGGACCCGATTGTCCTGGCAAGCGCTCGCAGGCACGGAGTGGCCGACCAGGACATGCTCCATGCGTACCGAAACCCCGTCCGTGTGTTTGAGTTCGATGAGCTCACGATGCTGATTGGAGCCGATGCAGCCGGCCGAATGCTTGAGATCGGGATGGCAACGGCCGAAGGTACCGAGTTCATCGTCCACGCCATGCCCGCCCGCGAAAAGTTCCTGAGGTGACGATCATGCCACGTTCCGTACAAGACATCCTCGACCACGCTGACGAGCTTGCCAAGCGCTTCGAGGACTACGAGCCGTCCGCCGACGACGAAGTCGCCGTTGCCGAGCACCTGCTCCGTCGAGCAGCCATGGCGAGGGCCAGGAGCGAGCGACAGATCAGCGAGGCTGTGGACGCAGCCCGGCGGGCCGGGATCTCCTGGAAGCGGATCGGTGTGGAACTGGGCATCTCGGCCCAGGCAGCGCAGCAACGTTACGGGTCGGTGCCCAAGTCCGCTTAGCGTTGAACGGCGGACCGCTCTGCCCTTTCCCTGACGGCGGTGACGGCGCGTTCTCGGTAGCGAGGAAGGTCCCGAAGCCGGTTCGGGGCGCTGGGGCAGTGCGGCTCGACGCTGTGGGTCACCGGCAGCTGATCCAGACCGGTCGCTATCAGCGGCTTTTGGCTCGTCTTGCCACGAGCGCCGCTCCATGCCGAGCGGGGTGCTCTGCTCGCTCACGTCGAACCCCGGGTCGCCTGCGGGCGCTGATCCGACTCCGCGTTCGGCCGCAAGCCGGAGCACCGATCCTCGAGAACGAGCACGCTACCGTGGGTCCCAGCATCGAGGGCGCCGGGTCGGGAGGTGGCAGGTGACGACCGGGAACACGGGATCGCCCACCAAGTGCAGCTTCTGCGGCAAATCGCCGACACAAGTGAAGAAGCTGCTCGCGGGACCCGGAGCGCACATTTGCGACGAGTGTGTTCATCTCTGCAATGAGATTCTCATCGACGAGTTCGTCCGCACCGAGCGTCCCGAGCAACCGGAGCGCAGCCAGCTCGATCCGCTCGACGAGGTCCGAGGAGACGAGTCGCGGACGCTCGAGGAGGTCAGCCGGCACTTCAACCTGACACGCGAGCGCGTTCGGGAGATCGAGGTCCGCGCCATTGCCAAGCTCAGCCGCTCAACCCTGCCGCCGCCTCTGGCACCGTCTCCCCAGCCCGAACGGGTCGGCAGCCGGTTCGTGATCGAGGTCGTGCGCGCCGGGCGGTCTGCTGGGGAGGTGGCTGCCGCCTACGAGGCTCTGGCCAACGCCATACGGCGCCTTGGCCTGGACGACGAGGCCGGCGAGCAGGGTGAGGTCGCCGTCGTCTCCGTGGAGACCCAACACGGACCGGGCGTCAAGCTCGCGTTCACCCACAGATTGGATTCCGATCCCTCCGCCTGAGCACACGACGACGCCGGACGCCTGCCGGCGGCGAAGTACTTTGGCTATGTCGGACAGAAGTCCGCTGACGCGCGCCGCGACACGGCGGGTGGGGGCAACGTGGCCTGTCGGTGTCGGAAGCGATAGGGGCGATCTTCACCGGAGCTCCCGCGGTGCTGTAACCGGGTGTGGAGTCCTGCCTGTGCGGCCAGCGCTCAATACCTCCTTACGTTGCTGCGCAGGAGCCGGCGGTGGATCTCCGCCCGTTCACGGGTGCCGTCGTCGGCTGGCGCCGCCCTGGCGGAATCGCTCTCGACTACTTGGGTCGCTTGGAAGTACTGGTCCGCCACGTTCTCGTTGGAGATGCGGGCGTACACGAGCGTCATGCGCGGTGATCGATGGACCAAGAGCGCGGCGATCGCTTCCAGGCTCATGCCGCGATCCCGGCCGTGGGCCGCGCTGGGCGGTCACGAACGCCATGACGTCGGCCGGTCGCACGTCTTCAGGCTCCTTTGCGACGACGGCGAAGAAGGCCTTCAGGTCGTGGGCGTACGCCCGCACGGTGTTGGGCCGAGCCCTGCTCTCGGCGAACTCCAAGAAGTCGTCGACGAGCGGGTGCCCGACGCTGAACCGTTCGCTGCCGCCGCCCTCACGAGCAACGCGGCGAACCTGGGGCGACCAGACCACGGTGATCCTCCTTGTCCTTGGCTGTCCGCCCGGAGAAAGTCTCTTTGAGCGGGTGGCCCAGAACGTGGATCACCCGTAGAAGTGCCGTTCGGAGATGCGGGGAGGGCCGGCCTGTCGGCTCCGCGATGGACCGCCGCGACGGTGGGCTCGCAGGCCCCGAGCGGTGGTGCGGTCGGTTGTGCGCTCGATGGGCAAGAACGTCGGCCGCGGCCGGGATGGCACAAGCGGGATGGCCCGATGTTGTCGCTCGTCGCCGGCCGGGTTGTGCCCTCGGGTTGTGCCCATTTCGGGCCCGCAGTGGGAAACGCACAGGTATGGGACGCTGTCGGCATGGAGGTGCACCTCGTCGACGGCACCTACGAGCTGTTCCGCCACTTCTACGGACAGGCGCGTTCGGGCAGGCCGTCCGGAAGGGCGGGGACGCGTGGCGTGGTGACCTCGGTCCTGTCCCTGCTCGAGGACGGCGCGACGCACGTCGGCGTAGCCACCGACCATGTGATCGAGTCGTTCCGCAACGAGTTGTGGCCTGCGTACAAGCGGGGTGACCAGGTGCCCGACGAACTACGTGACCAGTTTGGCCCGCTGGAGGCCGCCTTGGCGGCTCTCGGTGTCGCAGTGTGGCCGATGGTGGAGCTCGAGGCCGATGACGCGCTCGCATCAGCCGTGGCCGTCGCGAGCGCCGATGCCCGTGTGGAGCGGATCCACGTCTGCACGCCCGACAAGGACTTGGCTCAGTGCGTCGACGGCACGCGTGTGGTGCTGGTCGACCGCCGGCGCCGGATCACGACGGACGAAGCCGGGGTCGTCGCCAAGTTCGGGGTGCCGCCCCGTTCGATCCCGGACTGGTTGGCCCTCGTCGGTGACGCCGCGGACGGCTTCCCGGGCATAAAGGGGTGGGGTCAGCGCTCGGCTGCGACCGTCCTCTCCCGCTACGGGCACCTCGAGGCCATCCCCGTCCGCGCCGGCGAGTGGGATCCTGATGTACGCCGTGCCATCGTGCGTGCCGAAGGGCTCGCCAACGAGCTCGCGGCCACCCGCGACCTCGCCGACCTCTTCAAGGTGCTGGCCACGCTGCGAGTGGAGCCGGACCGGGTGGCAGGGGTGGACCAGCTCGCCTGGCGCGGACCCAGGGGGGGCTTCGCGGAGATCGCCGGCGCCATCGGCGCGCCGGGGCTGGTAGCGCGGGCGGAGGCGCTGGCCGACCGGCGTCGCAGCTGACGCCCGCTCAGCGACGCAGCTGACGCCCGCTCAGCGACCGGCAGCGAAGACGGTCGACAGCTCGGCGGGGACGGGCGTGTCCAGCTGCCCGTACGTGCACGAGGCCGGATCCCGGTCCGGTCGCCACCGCCGGAACGACGTCGCATGCCGGAACCGGTCACCCTGGAGGTGGTCGTAGGCGACCTCGCAGACGCGCTCGACGCGGAGCGCCTCCCAACTGAGGTCCTTCCCGGCGTTCCACCGGCTCTGGGCGCCTGGCATGCGGGCGGCCGCTCCCTGCTGCTCGGCCCAGTGCCGCCAGGGGTGGGCGTCGAGGGCGCCCTCCCGCAGGGGCGCGAGCTCGTCCGTCAGCTCCCCGCGCCGTGCCACGCTGAAGCCCGACGCCACCCCGACGTGGTGCAGCGCGCCGCCGTCGTCGAACAGGCCGAGGAGGAGCGAGCCGACGCCGCTGTCCTTGTGCCAGCGGAAGCCGGCGACCACGCAGTCGGCGGTGCGCTCGTGCTTCACCTTCAGCATGACTCGCTCGCCTTCCCGGTAGGGGAGGTCGCCCGGCTTGGCCACGACCCCGTCGAGGCCGGCACCCTCGAACCGGAGGAACCAGTCGGCGGCGAGGGCGCGGTCGGTGGTCACGGGGGTGAGGTGCACCGGTGGGCGCACGCTGGCGAGGGCTGTTTCGAGCTCGGAGCGCCGGTGGGCGTACGGCTCGCGACGGAGGTCGCGGTCGTCGACGGCGAGGAGGTCGAAGGCGACGAACGAGGCCGGCGTGCGCTCGGCGAGGAGCCGAACCCGCGACGCCGCCGGATGGATGCGCTGGGTGAGGGCGTCGAAGTCGAGACCGCCCGGTCCGACGATGACCACTTCCCCGTCGACAACGACCCGCGGCGGCAGCTGCCGGCGCAGTGCTTCGACGAGCTCGGGGAAGTACCGGGTGAGCGGGCGCTCGTTGCGGCTGCCCAGCTCCACGTCGTCACCGTCGCGGAACACGACGCACCGAAAGCCGTCCCACTTGGGCTCGAAGAACAGCCCATCGTCGTCGGGCAGCTGGCGGACGAGCTTGGCCAGCATCGGGGAGACGGGTGGCGTCACGGGCAGGGCCACCGCCCGATCGTACCGACTGGGTGCGGTGGTCCTCCCGCTGGTCGTTCAGTCGGGCTTACGGGCGCGGCTCGGCGCCACCCGCGGGGGCTCATCGGGCGCCTTGGGGTACTCGGGAGGCCACGGTGCATCCGGGAGCCCAGCCGCCCGATCGGCTGCCGCCAGCTCCAGGAGGGGCTCCAGCGACTGGGTGTGGGAGCCGATGGTCGCCCACGGGTCGCCGCGGGTGCCGAGGCGCTCGGGAACGGTGGCAATGGTCATCGGCTCGGGGTCGATGGTGTCGAGCTCGTCCCACTCGAACGGCGTGGAGACCTGGCCGGTCAGCCTGGGCCGGGCGAACCAGGCGCCGAACACCGTCTTGTGCGGGGCGTTCTGGTTGAAGTCGACGAAGACCCGCTGTCCCCGCTCCTCCTTCCACCACTGCGCCGTCACGAGGTCGGGGTGGCGGCGTTCGAGCTCCCGGGCGAGGGCCACCGCCGCCGATCGCACGGCGGTCGAGTCCCAGCGGGGCTGGAGCCGGACATAGACGTGGATGCCTCGGTTGCCGGTGGTCTTGGGGTACCCGGTGATGCCGAGCTCCTCGAGGAGTGCCCGGACATGCCGGGCGGCGCGACGAGTGTCGTCGAACCCCGTCCCCGGCTGCGGGTCGAGGTCGATGCGCAGCTCGTCCGCGTGCTGCGGGTCGGCGGATCGGTACGGCCAGAGGTGGAGCCCGAGGCACCCGAGGTTGACGGCCCACAGGACGTGGGCGACGTCGGCCACGACGAGCGCGTTCGACCGAGTGCCGTTGGGCGTCGAGACGGTCGTCGTCTCGAGCCACGGGGGAACGCCGGGCGGGACGCGCTTCTGGAAGAACGACTTGCCGCCAGCGCCCTCTGGGAACCGCTCGAGCAGCGCCGGACGGCCACCGGCCGTGATCATGAGGGCGTCACCGACGGCCAGGTAGTACCGGACGAGGTCGTACTTGGTCGCGCCGAGGGCCGGGAAGTAGACACGCTCGGGGTTCGAGATCACGACCTCGCGACCGGCCACCTCGACGGAGCGTGATGGGACCGGGGGCATCAGTTCCAGCCGGCCCGGAAACCGCCCATTCCCGCAGTGTACGGCCGGGTGGGCGGCTGGCCTCGGTGCGATCGGCAGGTCGACGGGCACCCCCCGGTCATCCTTCGCGCTCCAGCGTCTCGCGCCCGCGCGCGATGGTTGCCTCGTCGCCCGGCGGCAGTCGCAGGTCGAGATCGTCGATCGCGCCGACCACGATCCCGCCGACGAGCGCCCGCAGTGCGTACTTGTGGTCGGCCGGGACCACGTACCAAGGGGCCCAGTCCGTCGAGGTGGCGGTCAGCGCCTCTTCGTAGGCGGCACGATAGGCGTGGAAGTAGGCCCGCTCGGCGAGATCGGCGGCGGAGAACTTCCACCGCTTGCCCGGGTCGTCGAGCCGGGCCAACAGGCGCTGGCGCTGCTCGTCCTTGGAGACATGGAGGAACAGTTTCACGACGCGCGTCCCGTTGCGCACCAGGTGCCGTTCGAAGGCGTTGATGGCCTCGTACCGCTCGTGCCAGAGGCGGCCCCCGGCGTCCGACCCGGGAGGGAGGTGCTCGGCGTCGAGCAACTCGGGATGGACCCGGCAGACGACCACTTCCTCGTAGTGCGAGCGGTTGAAGATCCCGATCCGGCCGCGTTGTGGGACGGCGCGGGCGCAGCGCCACAGGAAGTCGTGGCGCAGCTCCTCGGTTGACGGCTCCTTGAAGGCCACGACCTCGCAGCCCTGCGGATTGACGCCAGACATCACGTGCTTGATCGTGCCGTCCTTGCCTGCGGCGTCGAGCCCCTGGAGCACGACGAGCAACGCCCAGCGGCCGTCGGCGTAGAGGAGCTGCTGTGCCCGAGCGAGCTCGGAGCGGAACGTCTCGAGGTCCTGCTCGGCAAGCTCTTTGCGGCTGGGCGGGCCGTCCCCGGATCGCGGCAGCCAGGTGGCCTTCGGTGCTGCGGTGCTGCGGTTGGCCAGCGACGCCGGCCGGCCTGGTTCGACGAGGAGCTCGCGCACCACGTCCCGAGGCAGCTTCATCGGGCCTCCTCCTTCCACCGGTCGACGCCAAGAGGCTCCCCCCGCAGGTGCCTGGTCGTCAACGGCCGGTGCCCGCCGGTACGGGCCGTATGCCGGCCACTGCCGGCCACTGCCGGCCACTGCCCGCCACTGCCCGCAAGAGACGGGATGGCCGCTACGTTCTGGAGCGGACCGGCACGCCAGCTGCTCGGAGCGCCCGCCCGTCCGCCTCGCGAGAAGGAGATCGACCGCATGAGCGCCCACTGCCCCCACATCGAGCCTGGCCCGGACCACCCCATCGCCGTCGAGCCGGCCGCCGAGCACATCACCGTGCGGGTGGGATCGGTGGTGGTGGCGGAGACCGATCGGGCGCTCGAGCTGCGCGAGGCGTCCTACCCGCCCGTCTACTACGTCCCGCTGGACGACGTGCGCCCCGGGCTGCTGCGGCCGAACGACGCCCACACCTACTGCCCGTACAAGGGCGAAGCCTCGTACTACGACCTGGTGCCGTCCGAGGGCCCCGCCTTGCCGGGCGCCGTCTGGTACTACCCGGTGCCGTACCCGGCCGTGGCGGCCATCGCCGGCTACGTCGCCTTCTACTCCGACCGCGTGGCGGTCACCACGACCTCTGGGGCATAGGGCGGCGTGCCGGCGGCGTGCCGGCGGGGCAGCGCCTCCACCAGAGCGCTGCGCCGGCGCCGGCTCGGTCAGCCGGCGACCTCCGGCGAGGTCCGCAGCTTGAACCGGGCTCCCGCCGGGTCGGTCGCCTCGGCCATAGGGCCCCAGGGCGTGTCGTCGCGGCCGTGGACCACCGTGCCGCCGAGCTCCTTCACTCGATCGAGCGCGGCGTCCACGTCGTCGACCTCCCAGTAGATGGACCACGCCGCGGCGCCGGGTGCCACCCAGGCCCGGGAGTCCATGATGCCACCGGCGTCGTCCTCGGTCCCAGGGGAGCGGAAGGTCCAGTAGCGGAAGTCGCCGGTGTCGGCAACCGGTTGGAGCTCGACGTCGAGGACGTCGCGGTAGAAGGCGACCGCACGCGGGTGGTCGGCCGTGTGGAGCTCGAACCAGCTCGGCGATCCGTGCTCGCCGAGCACCGCGAAGCCCTGGAAAGCTCCAGGTTGCCACAGGCCCACGACCGCACCAGTGGGGTCCTGGACGACCGCCTGCACGCCGAGCTCGCCGACGGGCATCGCCGGCACGATCACCTGTCCACCGGCCGCCTGCACCTTCTCGAGGGATGCCGTCATGTCCTCGGCGCAGAGGTAGGGCTTCCAGGTGTCGTCAGCCTGCTGGTCGCCCATTGATCCCATCGCCCCTGCGATGGGCGAGCCCTGGCGCGTGAACATGAAGTACCCGCCGTAGGTGGGATCGGGCTCCTGTGCCTCCCAGTCGAACAGTCGGCTGTAGAAGCGGCGGCTCTCCTCCACGTCGGACGTCCACAAATCGGCCCAGCAGGGTGCCCCCGCCGGGGCCTTGGAACGGATCGTCATCGCATGCTCCCTTTCGTTGGGTCCACTCGTGAGAAGGGACGGGATCGCGAGCGGCACCTCATCGGCGCGCGCTGGTGGTCTCCCTGCCCGGCTCCCTCGGGTCGGGCTCGGGCGTGCGAAGGACCACGGAGCGGCCGATCGGTGTTGCCGCGTCGCGGACGGTCCCGCGCAGCCTCGCGCGTGGATGGTAGCGACCGGGCGGGGTGCTGCCCAGACACTTGCGGGCAGCACGCGGTCGGCCGGCGGAGATCCTTCTGACGGGGGTCAGGCGGGGCGGCGCCGGCCGCGGAGGAAGTACCCGATCGGTCCGACCCAGTTGACGGCGATGACCAGCGCCCAACGCCACTTGGGGCCACGCACCTGCTCTGCCGGGCGGTGTGCCAAGTCCGCCCAGGCCGCGGCGGCGAGGAGCAATTGCGCGGCCGAGGTCGCCATGATCGCCACCTTGCGCGGCGTGGGGAGCGTCTGCCATCGGTCCCGTCGCCGACGGCCATGCCCCCCGGCAGGGGCAAAGGTCCTCGGCTGGAGGTGACTGCCCGCGCAAGACATGCCCTTTGGCCCTGGGGTGCCGCAGGGTCCCGCCGTACGGTCGCGTCGGAAGAGACCAACGACCGGACCACGACCGGAGGAGGCGCCATGAACGTGCTCGTCTCGGCGGCATCGGAGCACGGGTCGACGGCGGAGATCGCCCGGGTCGTGGCCGAGGTCGTGGCCGATCGGGGCGTGCAGGTCGACGTGGCCGCACCGGGGGACGTCGCGACGCTGGACGGGTACGACGCGGTGGTTCTGGGGAGCGCCGTCTACATGGGGCACTGGCTGCCCGCAGCGGCTCGGCTGGCGGAGCGGATCGGCGCCGAACGGCCCGAGTTGCCGGTCTGGTTGTTCTCGAGCGGCCCGGTGGGCGATCCGGCGGGGAGGTTCGCCCGACAGATGCGGGTCGACGCCGCGGAACTGCCGGCGGTGCAGGCGGCGACGCGCGCCCGGGCGCACCGGATCTTCGCCGGGAGGCTCGACCGTGGTGACCTGCACGGCCTCCAGCGGACGGCCACCTGGCTGTTCCGCGGCATGGTTGGGGACTTCCGGGACTGGCCGGCGATCCGGGAGTGGGCGGGCTCGATCGCCGATCAGCTAGCCGGGACGCAGGCGGCGTAGAGGTGGCGGGCGCTCGCGCCAGGGGGCGATGGGAACGGAAAGAGGTGACGCCATGACGGTCGGAGTGCCGTACCCGGTTCGTGTCGACGCAACGCTCGATCCGCAACTCAGCCGCTGGTTGTGGCTGGTGAAGTGGGTCCTCGTCGTGCCCCACTACGTGGTGCTCGCCTTCCTGTGGGTGGCGTTCGTGGTGGTGAGCGTGATCGCCTTCTTCGCCATCCTGGTGACGGGGCGGTACCCACTGGCGCTCTTCGAGTTCAACGTCGGTGTGCTGCGGTGGAGCTGGCGCGTGGCCTGCTACAGCTACGGCGCGTTGGCCACGGACCACTATCCGCCGTTCACCCTTGCCGAAGTGTCGGGCTACCCGGCACACCTCGAGGTCGCCTATCCGGCCCACTTGTCTCGGGGGCTCGTCCTCGTGAAGTCCTGGTTGCTCGCCGTGCCGCACTACCTCGTCGTCGGCGTCTTCCTCGGCGGCGGCCTATGGGCGGCGTGGCAGACCGACCGCACGGCGGCGACCGCGGGACCGGGAGGGTTGATCGGGTTGCTCGTCCTCGTCGCGGCGGTGGTGCTGCTCGTGACCGGCCGCTATCCCCAGACGGTCTTCGACCTCGTGCTCGGCCTCAACCGCTGGGTCCTGCGAGTGGCGGCGTACGCCGCCCTGATGACGGACACGTACCCGCCGTTCCGTCTCGACATGGGCGGTCACGATCCGGGGACCGTGCTGGTCAGCCCGCCGGGGACGGCCGACCCCGGCGCTGGGGGAATGCCGGCACCAACGGTGCCGGCACCGGGGACCCCGGCTCCGGGCGTGCCCGCGGGACGGACTTCCGCCGACACCGCAGCCGGCGCCCCACGGCTGGGCTGGACGGGAGGCCGGATCGTCGCCCTCGTCGCCGGGTGCCTGGCCGGCCTGGTGGCCCTCGGCCTGCTCACGGCCGGTGGAGCGGCGACGTGGCTCAACGTGAGCGAGCGGGACGCCGCCGGCTACGTGACGAGCCCCGAGCAGGTGTTCGTCACGCCCACCTCCGCCCTGACCAGCGGCGAGATCGACCTGGGCACCTCGGACGTGGCCGCACCGGCCGACGTGCTGGGCACCGTCAGGATCCGGGTGACCGCGACCGACCCCTCGCGTGCGGTCTTCGTCGGCATCGCCCCGCGCTCCGCCGCCGACGCCTACCTGGCCGGTGTGGGGCACGCCGTCATCACAGGGTGGACCTCGACGAGGGCGGCGCCGCCCACGTCCGCCGCCGGCCTGCCGGTGCGGCCGGCGACGCTCGGCATCTGGTCGGCGTGGTCGTCGGGGCTCGGCACCCAGCAGGTGACCTGGCGTCCGACGGCCGGTTCCTGGACGGTCGTGGTGATGAACGCCGACGGCCGCCGGGGGGTGTCGGTGCGGGCCGACGCCGGGGCCACCATCCCGGCGCTGCGGTGGATCGCCGTCGGGCTGCTCGTCGGCGGCGCCTTGCTCCTGGTCGCCGCCGTGCTGCTCGTCGTCGGGTCGGCGCGGCGGGCCAGCCGGCGACCCACAGTGGGGCCACCAGGCGGGCCCTTCGTCCCTACCGCGCCGGGGGCGGCCGGGCGATCCTGAGGAGAGCGCCGCAGCGGCGGCGGCGGAGCACGGAGGTGCGCCCCATGCCCGACCGAGCAACGATCGAGGACTTCCTCGCCCAGCGGCACGTCGCGGTGGTCGGCGTCTCGCGGGACTCGCGCCAGTTCGCCAACGGCGTCTACCGCCACCTGCGCTCGGGCGGTCGCACGCTCCACCCCGTCAACGCTGCCGCTGCCGGGGCCCTCCTCGAAGGCGACCCGTCCTACCCCTCGCTCGCCTCGGTGCCCGGTCCGGTGGACGGCGTGCTGGTGCTGGTCCCCGCCAGCGCCGCCCTCGCCGTCGTGCAGGACGCCGTCGACCGAGGGGTCGGGCGCGTGTGGCTCCATCGGGGAGCGGGATCGGGTGCGGTCTCCGACGAGGCGGTGCAGGCCTGTCACGACGCCGGCGTCCGGGTGGTCGACGGCGCCTGCCCCCTCATGTTCGCCGACCCCGTCCGCGGCATCCACCACTTGCACCGGGTGTTGTCCGGGCGTCGGATCGCCGCGTGAGCCGGCGACCGCCCGGCCGACGTGAGCGCGCCCACCGGCGCGTCGCCTGAGCGTGCGAGGAGGCGGTCCCGCGATGCCGGTAGGACACGGGGACGCGCCTTCTTCCGGAGCCTCGCCCGAGGTGAGCGCTCGCGCGCGTGCACCGGGCGACCGGGGTGGCGGGCTCGTCGGCCTGACGTCTGCCGAAGTGGCGGCACGGCGCGCCGCCGGGGCCGTCAACCGTCCCGGCCGTGCCGCCGGCACATCGTGGACGGACGTCGTCCGTCGCAACGTCCTCAATCGGTTCAACGCCATCCTCGGGGCTTTGTTCGTGGTGGCGGTGGTCGTCGGGCCCTGGCAGGACGCACTGTTCGGGGTGGTCCTGGTGGCCAACACCGCCGGAGGGCTCGTGCAGGAGGTCCAGGCAAAGCGGACCATCGACCGCCTCCGCGTCCTGCAGGCCCCGAGCGCCCGCGTCGTCAGGGACGGCTTCAGGCAGGACGTCCCCGGCGAGGCCCTGGTTGTCGACGACCTCGTCGAGCTGGCCGGCGGTGACCAGGTGCTGGCCGACGGCATCGTCACGGCGAGCAACGGCCTGCAGGTGGACGAGTCACTCGTCACCGGCGAGAGCGAACCGGTGGCCAAGCCCCCCGGCACCGAGCTCCTGTCGGGGACGCTGGTGGTCGGGGGGAGCGGGGTGCAGTGCGTGCGGGCCGTCGGCGACGACGCCTTCGGCCAGCGGCTCCAGCGAGAAGCCCGGCGCTACCGACGCGTCCGCTCGGAGCTGCAGGCGGGCACCGATCGCCTCCTGCGGGCCATCACCTGGGTCATGGTCCCCCTTGGCATCCTCCTCGCTACCAGCCAAGCCCTCCGCGCGGGGCTCAGTCCGGCCGACGCCGTCCGAGGCTCGGTGGCCGGGGTGGCCGCCATGGTGCCCGAAGGCCTGGTGCTGCTCACCACGGCGGCCTTCACGCTCGGGGCGGTCCGTCTCGCCCGGCGCCGAGTGCTCGTCCAAGAGCTCGGCGCGGTCGAGGGTCTCGCCCGAGTGGACGTCATCTGCATCGACAAGACGGGAACGCTGACCGAGCGAGCGCTGCGCTTCGTCGACGTCGTCCCGCTGGACGACGCTCCTGCGACGGCCGCCCTCGGGGCCCTGGCCCGGGCCGACCCCTCGGGCGGCGCCACGCTCGACGCGCTGCGGGTGTTGCCGGCACCGGAAGGGTGGCAGCCGGTCGAACACCGCCCCTTCTCCGCTGCCCGTCGCTGGAGCGGCGCAGCTTTCGCCGGCCGTGGCACGTGGGTGCTGGGTGCACCCGAGGTGGTGATCGATCGTTCGGACGGCCAGACCCGGCGCAAGGCCGCCGACCTCGCCGCCACCGGTCGCCGGGTACTGGCGCTGTGCCGCACCGACCTTCCGCTGGGCGGGGGCGACACCCCGCCCGACGCTCGCTGCTCGGCGCTGGTCGTCCTCGACGAGCGGCTACGGACCGACGCCCCCGAGACCGTCCAGTTCCTCCGGCAGCAGGGCGTCGAGGTCCGCGTGCTCTCGGGCGACCACGTCGCCACCGTGGCGAGCGTCGCCGAGCGGACCGGCGTCGACGGCTGGGACCGGGCGGCGGACGCAACCGGCATGCCGGCGGCGTCCCCGGCGCTCGCCGCCTGGGTCGAAGGCGCCCCCGTGCTCGGCCGCGTCCGCCCGGACCAGAAGCGCGCCATCGTGGCCGCCCTGCAGGAGGCCGGCCATGTGGTGGCCATGGTGGGCGACGGGTTGAACGACATTCCCGCCCTGAAGCAGTCCGACCTCGGCATCGCGATCGGGTCGGGGAGCGCCGCCACCCGGGCCGTCGGCCGGGTCGTGCTCCTCGAGGGGTCGTTCGCCGCCGTCCCCCAGATCGTCGAGGAGGGCAGGCGCGTCATTGCCAACGTCGAGCGTGTGGCCCGGCTCTTCGTCACCAAGACGGTCTATGCCGCGGTACTGGCTGCAGCCGCCGGTGCCGCCGCGCTGCCGTATCCCTTCTACCCGCGGCACCTGACGCTGGTGAGCTCCCTCACCATCGGCATCCCGGCAGTAGCGCTCGCGCTGGCGCCGGGTGCCCCGAGGGCTTCGAGTGGCTTCCTCGGGCGGGTCCTGCGCTTCGCCGGCCCGAACGGGGCCGTGTGCGCCGCGGCCGGGCTTTCCGCCTACCTCGTGGACCGGTACGCCTGGAGCGCCACGCTCCTCGTGGCGCGCTCGGCGGCCGTCGCCACGTTGCTGGGAGCCGGGCTGGCCGTGCTGGCAGTCGTGGCCCGGCCCCTCGTCGTGTGGCGGGCGGCGCTGGTCGTGGCCATGGCCGGGCTCTCCGTCGCCGCGTTCGCGCTGCCACTCGGCCGGGAGGTCTTCGGGCTCGTCCTGCTCGAAGGACCGGACCTGTGGACGGTCGCCGCAGCCGTGGCGGCGGCGGTCGTGGCCGTGGTCGCGCTCAGTGCGGCGCCGGCCGCCCGTCGCTCGCTGCGTCGGCCGTTTCGGCGGCTTCCGTGAGATAGCTCTCCTCTTCCTGGGCGTTGTGGAGCCGGAGCACGGCGCCGAGCCCGTACAGCAGGCGCCGGGCGTCGGCGACGTCCTCCTCGTCCAAGCCGTCGTCACCGACGTCGTCGAGCAATTGGCCGAGCCGGCGCACCTGGTGCGCGATCTCGGCGTGCTCCCGGCTCATCGGCCCGGTCGGGTTGGTGCCCCCGATGGCCCGGTCGAGGAAGGGGTAGAGCTCCTTGTCCTCGGCGGCCTCGTGAGGGAGGACCACCTCGACGAGTTCCCGGTGCAGCTCGCGCAGTGTGCGGAGGCCGGTGCCGGGGCTCCGCCGGTCGAGCCCGTCGCCGACCGTGCGCACCCGGTCGGCGACGCGTTGCACCTCCTGGTGCTCCGCTCGGAAGCGCCGCGACAGCTCGACGGCGACGGGGTCGAGCGCCACCTCCGGGCGGAGCGGGCGCAGGGCGCGCAGGGCGTTCAGGATCACGGCCACGTCGATGCCCTCCTGGAGGAGGGCGCCCCAGACGGGAGGAAGGTGGCCGGCCGCCGCGACCACCATGGCAACCAAGGACAGCGCCATGCCCGCGAGCACGCTCTGCAGCGCGATCCGCCGCGTCCGGGCGGCGATCCGGCGACCCTCCCTGAGCCGGTCGAGCCGATCGACGCCGAGCACCACGTCGGCGGCCTCCGACGACGCGGTCGCCCCCCGCGCCCCCATGGCGACGCCGACGTCGGCGGCGGCGAGGGCGGGGGCATCGTTGACCCCGTCGCCCACCATGATCGTCGGTGCCCGGCGCTGTTCGTCCATCACCACCTGCAGCTTGTCGGACGGTGAGCGCTCCGCGACGACGGCGTCGAGGCCGAGCACGGCGCCCACCGCCTCGGCCACTTCCTCCCGGTCGCCGGTGACCATCACGATCCGCTCGACGCCACTCCCTCGCAGTGCGCGCAGCGTGCGGGCGGCATCGGAGCGGACCGGATCCTCGAACACCAGCACGCCGGCCAGCCCCCCGTCGACAGCGACGAACACGGTGAGCGCCCCGTCGAGGCGCGCCCGGCGCTGTGCCGACCGGGCCCACACGGGGATGTCGCGGACCCCGGCCCACCGGGCCGACCCGACGGCCACCGCATGGCCGTCGATGCGCCCCCGGATGCCGAGGCCTGGCACCTCCTCGAGGCCCTCGGGGCGGGCGAGGGACCGCCCGGCGTCGGTGGCGGCGCGCACCAGGGGTCCGGCGAGGACGTGCGGGGAGAACTGGTCGACGGCTGCAGCGAGCGCCAGCACGTCGTCCGGATCGGCGCCGGGCGAGGCCACGACGGACGCCAGCCGCGGGTGGCCGGACGTCAGCGTCCCCGTCTTGTCGAACAGCACCGTCGTGCACCGGGCCAGCCGCTCCAGGACCGCGCCGCCCTTGACCACCACCCCGCGCCGGGCGGCGACGGAGAGGCCGGCGACGAAGGCCACCGGCGCGGCGAGGATGAGCGGGCACGGCGTGGCGACGACCAGGACGGCCACCGCTCGCGCCGCGCCGCCCACCAGCCACGCCACCGAGGCCGCTGCCGCCGTGACACCGAGGAACGCGAGTGCGTACCGGTCGGCGAGGCGGACGAATGGCGGTTGCGCAGCCTCCGCCGATGCCACCAGCCGCACGATGCCCGCGTAGGTGCTGTCGGCCGAGGTGGCCGTCGCTCGGAGGTCGAACGGCGCGCCGGCGTTGGCGGCGCCGCTGCGCACGCCGTCGGCCGGCTGGCGCGCCACCGGGAGCGCCTCACCGGAGAGCGTCGACTCGTCGAGGACCGCCGGGGTGGTGAGGCGCCCGTCGACCGGGACCAGCTCACCGGTGGCCACCATCAGGAGGTCGCCGGGGCACACCTCCTCGAGGACGATGGTCTCGAGCTGGTCACCGCGGTACCGGTGGGCCCGTCGGGGTGCCCGCTCGAGCAGGGCCCGCAGGTCACGCCGGGCCCGTCCGGCCGACCAGTCCTCCAGGGCGCGGCCGGTCGCGAGCATCACGCTCACCACGGCCGCCGCCAGGCTCTCACCGACTGCGAGCGCGCCGACGAGGGCGAAGAGGGCGATGACGTCGACCCCGAGCCGCCGGTGGCGGAGGGCGTCCACGACCGTCCACAGGGCGTAGACGGCTCCGAGCGCGCCGTCCACGTCCCACAGGCGGTCCGCCGCTTCTCCTTGGCCGGCAAGTTGGCCGGCAAGGTGGAACACACCCCCCACGGCAAGGAGGAGCACGAGGACCGCCAGCAGCACGAGCGCTGCATGGCGTTCCCGGCGGTCGTGTTCTCCGGCAGGGTCGGCGCCCACTGTTCCATGCTGGGGCTCGAGCAGCGACCACGGCAGGGGCGAAGGTCCGCGGCGGAGGGGGTTGCCACCGCCTTGCCACCGCTCGGAACGTCCGGAGCGGGTCCAGACCGCTCCGGGGCGGCCCTGGAGGAGGTGACTTTGGCCCCTACCGGTGCGCACGGGACATGGGCACAGATGGAGCGACGACCGAAGTGGCCCGCCCGCGGACGAGGTCGGAGAGGGAGGGACGATGCGCGCGCCGTGGCCGAGCCGGACCATTGGCCGCGCCATCCTCTCCGTCGACGCCGGGTGACGGCGATCGCCGGCGCAGCGGGAGCGCCCGCCGGGCCGTCCGAGCCGGTGCCCGATCGGCGGGTGCCCCCGGCGACAGCCGCGGGGCCGCGGCCCGGCCGCCGGCGGAGCGTACGGTTCCTGGTGACCGCGCTCGTCGTGGGGTTGGTGGGGCTCCTCCTCGTCACGACGGCGGCGACGTTCGCTGCTCGGCTCCGCGTCACCGGCGTCTTGACAGAGCTCGACAACCGCTGGTTGCCGGCCCAGCAGCAGGTCGCAGCCCTCCAATCGGCCTACGTCGACCAGCAGACCGCCGAGCGTGGGTTCATGCTCACCGGCGACCCCGGCTTCCTCGTGCCCTACGCCCGCGGGCAGGCCACGGCGACGCGCCTGGAGGCCAGCCTGCGTCGTCTCGTCGCGCCGGATGCCAGCGCCGCGGGGTCCCTCCGCCAACTGGTGGCGGCGAACGCGGCGTGGCAGAAGGAGGCTGCGGCGGAGATCGCCGCCCGCCGGGCGGGCCCGCTTCCCCAGGCGCAGGTGGATGCCATGGTGGGCACGGGCCAGCGCCTGTTCGACGCGCTGCGGGCAACACTGGCGACCCTCTCGTCCCGAGTCGGTGGCGTGATCGCCCTCGACCTGCGCCGCGTCTCGGGCGCCCGGCAGGTCGTCGAGATCGTGGTCGTGTGCTCCCTGGCGCTGGCGCTCGTCGCCCTCCTGGTGCTGCCGCTCACCCGGCGCATCCTCACCCGCCCTCTCGAGCGGCTGGTCGGGCAGCTCCAGACCGTGGCTGGCGGCGAGGATCGGCAGCCGATCGAGCCGGAGGGAGCGACCGAGCTGGTGACGTTGGCCAAGGCGGCAGAGCAGATGCGCCGGAGCTTGGTCGATCGCTCGGACGACCTCGTTGCGGCGCAGCGGGCCCTCACCTTGGGCGCCGAGCGCGACCGCTTTGCCGCCGAGCTGCACGACCGGAGCGTCCAGCGCCTGTTCGCGCTCGGGCTCTCCCTGAGCTCGCTCGCCAAGCGCTCGCCGGAACTGGCCCCGATGATCGTGCCGCTGATCGACGAGACGGACCGTGCCGTGCGTGAGCTCCGCGGGATCATCTTCGACCTCACCCACGACGGCGAGGCCAGCCTGCAGCAAGGGATCGACCAGATCCTCCGCGAGGTGGCACGCGTGCTCGGGTTCACCCCGGACCTCGTACTGCGAGGTCCGGTCAACGGGTTGGCCGACGGTTCGCTCACCCGTGAGCTCCTGGCGGTGCTCCGCGAGGCCTTGAGCAACGTGGTGCGCCACGCCCGTGCGTCTCGAGTGGACGTTGTCGTCGGCGTCGAGGACGACAACGTGCACCTGGTCGTGTCGGACGACGGGGTCGGCCCGGAGGTCGTCGTGCAGGGGAACGGTCTCCGCAACATGCGGGCCCGAGCGGCGCGACTGGGCGGCCAAGTGGAGCTGGCTCCTCGGCCGGGCGGTGGCGCCCGCCTGGAGTGGAGCTGCCCACGATCAGCCTGAAGGTCGGCACCGCCGCGCTCACTGGCCGTCGATCGTCACCTCTCGCCACTCGCCTCCGCCCAGCGAGAACTGCTGTTCCCGCACCGATACCTGCACCGGGGGAGCAGTCCCCGGGCGAGCACGGATCCTCACCGAGGAATGCCGGACGTCGAGGTCCAGGCGGTGGCCGCGATAAGTGACGGCGAACCGGAGGCGCGGCAGGCCGCGTGGGAGGCGGGGATTGACGTGCAGCACGTCGTCGCGCGCGTCCAGGTCGACATAGCAGCGCTGCAACAGGTCGATCGTGCCGGCCATGGCGCCGAGGTGGATGCCCTCGCCCGTGGTGCCGCCTTGGATGTCGTCGATGTCCGAGGACAGCGCGTCGAGGAGGAGACGCCAGGACGCCCGCCGGTCCGTCCGGGCGAGGACCCACGCATTGACCACCCGGCTCAGCGTCGACCCGTTCGACGTCCGCGCCAGGTAGTAGTCGACGGTCTCCGGGATCGAGGCAGGGTCGAAGTCGTAGCCGAGCCGGTCGAGCACCTCGACGAGCTCTTCCGCCGTCAGCATGAAGAAGAGCATGAGGACGTCCGCCTGCTTCGTCATCTTGTAGCGGTTCGGCGTGTCACCCGCCGCTTCGAGGACGAGGTCCAGACGGCCGCCTTCGCCGTAGCGGGCTCGTTGCCGCGCCCCGTTGAGCTCCTCGAGGTCCTCGTACCCGTCGAACTGGGCGATCCTTCCCGAGCGGTCGAAGGGAATGCGCAACTTGGTCCCCACCTCTTCCCACTCGTCGAGCTCCTCGGGGCGAAGGTCGAGCCGCTCGAACAGGCGCCGTCCGCCCCGGCCGTCGAGCCGCTGGACGAGTTGGCGCGCGCGCCACAGGGTCCAGGCGGCCATGACGTTCGTGTAGGCATTGTTGGTGAGGCCGGCACCGGGGTGTTCGAGAGGTCCGTCGTGGAACTCGTCGGGACCCATCACGCCCGTGATGTCGAACCGGTCGGTCACCGCGTCGTAGTGCGCGGCGCTGGCCCAGAAGCGGGCGATCTCGATCATGAGCTCGCCACCGAACTCCACCATCGCGTCGAGGTCGCCCGTCACCTGGAAGTAGCTCCACACGTTGTGGGCGATCGCCAGGCTGACGTGTCGCTGGAGGTGCGAATGGTCGGGGATCCAGTGGCCCGAAAGGGGATTGAAGTACTGGCTCGGCGTCTCCTCGCGGCCGGACGTGCCGCTCTGCCAGGGGAACATCGCGCCCCGGTACCCGGCAGTGGCTGCCAGCCGACGCGCCTCGGGGAGCCGCCGGTGCCGGTAGCGGAGCAGGGACCGGCTCAACGCGGGGAAGCGGAAGTTGAGCAGGGGGAAGACGAAGAGCTCGTCCCAGAACACGTGCCCGCGGTAGGCCTCGCCATGCAACCCCCGTGCCGGGATCCCGGCGTCGAGCTCGCCGGTGTGAGGCGAGACCGACTGGAGGAGGTGCAGCAGGTGGAGGACCACGACCGTCGGCATGCGGCCGTGGGCGTCCACCCACACGTCCCAGCGCGACCACAGCCGGGACCAGGCCTCACGGTGCGCTTCGGCGAGCTGCTCGAACGACCCGGCGCGCGCCACCGCGGCGGTGGCCGCCAGCGCGCACTCGGAGATGGCGGGGTCACGTGAGGTGTGGACGCCGGCGACCTTCTCGACCACGACCGGCTCACCACGCGACACGTGCACGACGAGCTCGTGGTCGATCCGGCGAGCGGCGGGGTGGTGGTCGTCGTGCAGCACGGCGCGTGCCGGGCGGCACCGGCAGCGGGCGGCGACGGCGATGCGAGCTCGGGACTGGACGGTCTCGGCGACGAGCACGTCGATGCCGTCGTCGGCGGTGTCCGTGCGCACCACGGACAGGTGGCGGTCGGCCAGGCCGCGGTAGGCGGGGACCCCGGCGTTGCGGACGTCGCCGTCGATGGCCGAGCGGATCTCCAGCTCGCCGGACCAGTTCTCGGCAACGAGGGTGGTCTCCAGCGCCAGGACGTGCGGATCGGCCATGGAGGCGAGCCGTCGTTGCGCGACGCGGACCACGTGGCCCTCGCCGTCTCGGACGCGCGTGGTCCGGTGGAGGATGGCATGGCGCATGTCCAGCCACTGGTCGTGGTCGATCGCGTCCCACCCGGCCTCGCCGAACCACGGCGAGCCGTCGCCGAGGCGAAAGGTGAACGGGAGCCAGTTGGGGACGTTGACGAGCTCTTCGTGCTCGAGAGCCGTGCCTGTCACCTCGGTGACGAGCCGGTTGTAGATCCCCGCCAGATAGGTGCCCGGATAGTGGCCGCCTGCCGCCCCGTGCTCGGGCGCCGCACCGCGGCTGGCGAGGTACCCGTTGCCGACGGTGCACAGCGCCTCGCGGCGTGGCTCGTCCGCCAGGTCGAGACCCCCGAAATGCAGCCACCACCGATCGGCCTCCCCCGCGGGTTGTCGCCCGTTGCCCGTCAGCGGGCCGACGACCACCGCAGCGAGCGCGTCGCCGGGAGGAGCACCGGGCAATGCGCGCCGCGGGCCCGGCGTCTCGGTCCCCATGGGGACGACCATTCCCAGTCCCAGGGCACCTGCTCGGCGCAGCACCCGCGCATCGTCGCCCAGGAGCGCGATGCGCGCCGGGGGAGCGGACAGCAGACGGAGCGCCTCGCTGCACAGGTCCAATGCGCCGGGATCCCGACGAGCGCGTAGCGGACCGACGGTGTCGACCTGGACGTCGACCAGCTCGTCGAGCCCCGCCAGCGCCAAGTCGACGGCCAGCCCGGGCGCCGTCGACACCACGGCGGTGCGCACTCCTCGCCGGCGCAATGCGCGCAGCAACGGGCGAACGACCGCGTCCGGCCCGCGCACCACACCCGCCGTGAAGATCACGGCGTCGAATCGGCTCGGATCGATGACGACGGGCGCTGTGCCCGCGGTTCCCGGTGGGGCGGCATCCGAGCCAGACACCGAACGAGCTGGCTCCTCCGACGAGAAGGGCACGCAGCCGTCACGCAGCCTTCGGGACCTCGCGCTCTGGCGCTCCCGTGATGACGTGCGGCCGCTGCTCCTGACGCCGGCGCTCGGCAGCCTCGATCAGCACCGCCCAGGTGCCGGGCACCGTGGCGATCGCCAGGACCAGCACCATGATCGGAATGCTCACCAACACAAGTGCCACCTCCGTCGGGCGGGAGCACCACCCGCCCACACCCTTCCTTCCTCGTGCGTCTCGGGGTACACCTCGAGGGTGCCCCGTGGCGCGAGGCCGGGCCAGGGTCCAATGGCTGTTTGCCCGAGCCGAGCCCGAGCCCAGCCCGAGCCCGAGCCCGAGCCGAGCCCGAGCCCGCCCGAACCGAAGCGACGCAGCTCGAGGCGCCGCGCTCAGCTCGAGGCGCCGCGCGCAGCCTCGAGCTGCCGCGCTCAGCCTCGAGGCGAGGACCCGCGACGCCCGAGGAGGCGCTTCCAGCCGCCGCTCGCAGGCACCTCGGCACCGGGCTGACCACAGCGGCACCGCTCCGAGCGC
>DAHUZJ010000113.1 GCA_027306585.1 Acidimicrobiaceae bacterium
GTAGTCGTCCCGGTAGCGGATCGCCAGCGACCAGAAGTGCGGCGGCGTCCAGAAGAAGACGAGGGCGAACAGCACGAGCGGCGCCCACGTCAGGCTGCCGGTCACGGCGCTCCATCCGACGAGCACCGGGACCGCTCCGGCGGCTCCCCCGATCACGATGTTCTGCGGGGAGCTGCGCTTGAGCCACATCGTGTACACGCCCACGTAGAAGGCGGTGGCGGCGACGGCCAACGACGCGGCCAGCAGGTTGACCGTCAGCCACAGGAGGAGGAAGGCGCCCGCCTCGAGCGACAGGGCGAAGGCCAGGGCGGCGGCCGGGGAGATCACCCCCGTGACCAGTGGACGGGCCTTGGTGCGGTCCATGACGGCGTCGATGTCGCGGTCGTAGACCATGTTGAGGGCATTGGCCCCACCGGCCGCCATCGCCCCACCGGCCAGGGTCAGTAGGACCAGGGCGGCCGAGGGCACCCGCGTCGAGGCGACGAACATCGTGGGCACGGTGGTGACCAGGAGGAGCTCGATGATGCGCGGCTTGGTCAGGGCGACGAACGCGCCGACCCGGTCGAACACGGGCCACGAGCGCCGGACCGCGCGCTCGACGCTGACCTCCACCGGAGCCTCCACCGGAGATCACATTATCGGGTGCGAAATGATCCTGCTGGGCTTCCAACGGCCGTGATCTCGTGGGTGCATTCTGGGTGCGCCGATCGCTGAGGCCGCCCGTTGCGCCTCTGGCCTCGCGGCGCCAGCCGCACCGCGTCGTGGGGTCCCGGACCGTGGCCGCCCCGCTCGCAGCCCTCGGCACCCCTCCAGCCTTGGGCTGCTGGCGACCGGCGGGAAGTGCCCACCGGGTCGGCGGGCCTGCGCCCAACCGGCGGGACGGAGCTGGCAACATCGAAGAGCGGCGCGACGGAGGCATCATCGTCGAGCGGCACGACGGACAGGAGCGAAGAGGCTGATGGCGAAGACCGACGACTCGACGACGGCGGAGCCGGCCGAGACCGTCCACCGGGGGGGTGAGGCCGGCGGGGGTGCCCCTGGGGGCGGCAGGCCGGCCGCCACGCGGCACTGGGGTCGGCGAGTGGCGATCAGCCTCGGCGTCGGGGTGCTGCTGGCAGCGGGCGTTGCCTACGTGCTCGCCAGTGGTCGCGGGAGCTCGCCGTCCGCGACGTCGTCCACATCGTCGGCCGCCGGCGCCGCCGGCGCCACCGGGGCCACCGGGGCGCCGGGGATCTCGAGCGCCCAGGCGCGCCTGCTCACGCTGAACGTCTTCCCGAAGGGGCAGCGACAGGTGGCGCCGGCGTTCTCGTTGACGGGGAGCAACGGGCAGCCCGCGACGCTCGCCCAGTTCCGGGGGAAGGTGGTGATCTGGTCGCTCAACGACGACCAGTGCACGAACATGTGCGCGCTGTACGCCCAGGACATCGTGGCGGCCGAGCACGATCTGGGGGCGGCGGCCAGCCACGTGGTGTTCATGGCTGTCAACGCCAACGTGTACCACACGGCACCGGCGACACTCGAGACGTGGTCGGTGGCACACGGCTTGGCGCAGTTCTCGAACTGGGTCTATGTCACGGGCGCGCCCGCCCAGCTGAAGGCTGTCTGGCACGCCTACCACGTGGTGGTGGTGCCCACAGCGAAGAACCGCACGGTCACCCACGACGCCGTCTCGTACTTCATCGACCCGACGGGCCGGATGCGCGCCATCTCCGACTTCACGACCGGGTCCATCTCCACCGCCTACTACGCCCACGCCATGGCGCAGATGGCCGACGACCTGCTGCCGCCCTCGGAGCGAGTCCGCGTGGGCGGCCCCACGATCGGCGCACCGTCGACCGCCGGCGCCAGCATCGGCGACCGTGCCCCTGCCTTCTCGCTGCGGACAATGACGAGTGGGCGTGCCGTCTCGCTCTCCTCGCTGGAGGGAAAGCCGCTGGTGCTCAATTTCTGGTCGAGCACCTGCACCGTGTGTGGGTCGGAGATGTCGGCCCTGCAGGCGATCGCCACCGCGTATGGCGACCAGCTCCGGGTGGTGGGCGTGGACGTCGCCGATCCTCCCGTGGCGGCAGCGGCGTTCGCCGCCCAGGCCGGCGCCCACTTCCAGCTGGTCGCCGACGCCCGGGGGAAGGTGGCCGCCGCCTATCGGGTGACGTCGCTCCCCGTGACGTTCCTGGTGTCACCGCAGGGCAAGATCGTCGCTCGCCACCCCGGGGCGATCACCGCCACAGAGCTGTCCTTCAGTCTCGCCGACGACTTCCCCCAGCTCCCGGCGAAGACACTGGCTTCGGCGCCGTAGGGGCGGCCCGGACCGGCCGTGGCCGACGCCCGGCCGTGGCCGACGCCCGGCCGTGGCCGACGCCCAGCCCCCGTGGGCACCCGCCCCCCGACCCCCGTCGACCCCGACCGTTCGGGACGTGGGCACCCTTCCCGACGAGGCGTACGCGGCGGCGCTCGCCACCCTGCCTGGCGCCGGCCCGCGCGTGCTGCGGCGCTGGTTGGACGACGGTGCGCCGGGCGACGTGTGGTCCCGGCTGTCGGCCGGCACAGGGGCACCGCCGATGGTGGCCGCGGCCCGCTCCGCCGACGTCGGCGCGATCTGGTCGGTCCACCGCCGGCATGGCATCACCGTCTGCCTACGGGGCCGGCCGCCGTACCCGGCGTGCCTGGCCGACGATCTCGAGGCGCCCGCCGTGCTCTTCGCCCTGGGCGACCCGGCAGCCGCCGATCACTTCCCCCGGGTGGCGGTCGTGGGCACCCGGACCCCCACCCGCTACGGCCTCGGCGTGGCGGCCCAACTGGGCGCCGACCTGGCCGCCGCCGGGGTGGCGGTGGTCTCGGGACTGGCGCTCGGGATCGACGGTGCCGCGCACGAGGGTGCGGCGGTGGTCTGGGAGGGTGCCCGGTCGCCGGATCGGTGTGACGTGTCCAACGGGAGCCAGCCGGCAGGTGCGACGCAGGACGGCGCCCCGTCGATCGGGCCCGCACCGCCGCTCGCCGTGGTGGCTGGCGGCTTGGACCGCGCCTATCCCCGTCGCCATGCCCTGCTGTGGGAGCGGGTCGCGCGATCAGGGGCGGTCCTGTCCGAGGCGCCGGTCGGGACGGCGGACCTCGGTTGGCGCTTCCCCCAGCGCAACCGCATCCTCGCCGCCCTAGCGGAGGTCGTCGTCGTGGTCGAGTGCCACGCCACCGGTGGTTCGCTCCACACGGTGCAGGCCGCGGTCCGGCGAGGGGTGACGGTCGGTGCCGTGCCCGGGTCGGTGCGCAGCCCGGCCTCGGCGGGGACGAACGACTTGCTGGCCGACGGCTGCATCGTCGTACGCGACACGACCGACGTGCTGGTGGCCCTTGGCCTGGCGAGGCCCATTGCGCCGCGACGGAGCCCGGTCACCGGGCCTGGCGACAAGGGTGTCGCGACGCTGTTCGATCCACCGGCTGGATCGGGCGCCCAGGGCGCCTCGGGCATCCACGACGCCCACGACGCCCACGACACCCATGACGTTCGCACCGCCGGCACCGCCCGAACGGCCACCGGCGGCACCGCCCGAACGGCCACCGCCGACACCGCCCGAACGGCCACCGGCGTCGGCGGCGTGGCCACCGGTGTCGTCCTCGAGGACCCCACCGTCCGGCGGGTCTTGGAGGTTCTCGAATGGGACCCATGCCCGCTCGACGACGTGTTGGACCGGACCGGGCTCGATCTCGGCGCGGCCGCCGGTGCGCTGGAGCGTCTCCGGGCCGCCGGAGCAGCCCGGGGCGACGGGGGCTGGTGGGCGCGGACCTGACATCGCGGGCGCGACGGAGGGCACCATGGTGGCGTGCAGTGGCTCGTCGACGGGATGAACCTCCTCGGCTCTCGCCCGGACGGGTGGTGGCGGGACCGACCGGCGGCGCGGCGTCGGCTCGTCGGCGAGCTGGCGGACTTCGCCCGGCGCCCCGAGGTCGGGACGGTGGCCGTCGTGTTCGACGGCCGGCCACAGGCTGGCGAGGAGGATGAGGGGCGTGCAGCTGGCATCGACGTGGCGTTCGCCCCGGGCGGCCCCAACGCCGCCGACCAAGTGATCGCCGCGCGGGCCCGTGGCTGTGCCAGGCCCGGAGACCTGACGGTCGTCACCTCGGACGGCGCCCTGGCCGGCGAGGTCGCCGGCGTCGGCGTGGCGGTGATGGGTGTGGCGGCGTTCCGCCGCCTGCTCGACGCCGCTCCGACCTGAGGTGCCGCGCCCCGGCACGGGGTGGCGACGGCCGTAAGCTGGGCGGCTGTCGTGGAAGCGTTCCTGCGCCTCGGTGTGGAGCTCCCCGCCCTCGCCGCACCGGTGGCCGACGATTCCCGGTACGCCGCCTGGCGGGAGGGCGCCCTTGCCGCCGCCCGCTCCGGCGTGGGGACCATCTGGGTGGCGGGCGGCGCCGGCAGCACCGGCGGTACCGCTGGCGGCGCGACGTGCGACGCCTGCACGCTCGCGGGCGCGCTCTCCGGCCTCCTCACCGAGCCGCCCGAGCCGCCGCTCCAGCCGCCCGAGCCGCCGCTCCCGCCGCCGCTCCCGCCGCCCGAGCCGCCGCTCCCGCTCGTCGGGGTGGTCGCCCCCGTCGAGGGCGGTCGCCACCCGTCGGTCCTCGCAAGGGACGTGACGGGTTGCGACGTGCTCAGCGGCGGGCGGACTGCGTTGCTCCTCGAGGCCGGGCGCCACGCCACGGGTGCCGAGGCCCTGTGGGCGGCCGCCGAGGCGGCGGCCGTGTGCCGGACCGTCTTCCGGGACCCGTACCCTGCCTTCGAGGGCCGCCACTTCCATGTTGCCGGCGCCGTCAACCGGCCGGCACCCGTCCATCCCGGCGGCCCGCCCCTTCTCGTTGCCCTCGACGGCCCGCCTCCGGCGGCGCAGCTGGGCCCGTCGGTACCGGACCCCCTCGCCTCTCTGCTCCGCGCCGCCGACGCCGTGGTCGTCACCGGCTCGCCGGACCGCGTCCGGCGGTGGGCCCGGTCGTGTCGGGCGCGGGAGCCGTGGCGGCCGATCGTGTGGCGGGGGGCGCTCGGTCCCGAGCCAGAAGCGGCTGTCGCCGGGTTGGTGGCGCTGGCGGGTGCCGGGGCGAGCGGGGTCGTCGTCCGACTGGTGCCGGCGGACGACCAGCGGGGTGGCCCGCCGCCCGAAGGCGTTGGCCGGCTGGCCGCCGCCCTGGTCGCTGCGGTGGCCGAGGTGCCGTGGGGGCCGTTGTGACCGTCCTGACCGAGCCAGCGGCGGCGGCACCGCCCGCGGCACCCACGGCGGTGACCGGTCGCCACCTGCCGGCGCTCGACGGGCTCCGGGCAGTGGCCGTGGCCGGCGTCCTCGCCTACCACCTCGGCACCGGTGCCGTCTCCGGCGGCTACCTGGGCGTCGATCTGTTCTTCGTGCTCTCCGGGTTCCTCATCACCACCCTCCTCCTCGAGGAGTGGGTGTCCTCCGGCACCGTCCGGCTGGCCGCCTTCTGGGCTCGCCGGGCCCGGCGGCTGCTCCCGGCCCTCTTCGTGCTCCTCTTGGCCGTCGGGCTCTCGGTGGTCGTGATCGGCCGGCTCGGCTCGGCCGGCTCGGTGGGGGGCATCGACTTGTCGGGTCTGCGCGGCGACGCGTTGGCCACGCTGCTCTACGTCGCCAACTGGCACGCCATCTTCGCCCACCAGTCATACTTCGCCCGGTTCGCCGCACCGTCGCCGCTGGAGCACACGTGGTCCCTGGCGATCGAGGAGCAGTTCTACTTGGTGTGGCCCCCGGTCCTGCTGACGCTCCTGGCGGCCTGGCGTCGCCGGCGGCAGGCGCCGGGGTGGCGGTGGGCGGTCGGGGGAGTGGCGGTCGGGGCAGGCGCGCTCTCGGCGGCGCTCATGGTGCTTCTGTACCAGCCGGGGGGAGACCCGACCCGCGTCTACTTCGGGACCGACACGCGTCTCTTCGACCTGCTCGCGGGCGCTGTCGTGGCGGTCGTGGCCGCGGGCCGCCCGCAGCCGACGGCCCGGGTGCGGACGGCCCTGCACGTCGCCGCCCCCGTGGCCGCCGTCGGGTTGGCCGTCTGCTGGGTGACCGCCGGCGGCCCCGGCGGCCTCCCGGCACCGTGGATGTTCCGGGGCGGCTTCTTGTTGTGCGCCATCCTGGCGGCGGTCGTCGTGGCCGACGTCCGCCAGGAGCGGCTCGGTGTGCTCGGCGCAGTGCTCTCCGTGCGGCCGTTGCGCGCGCTGGGGCGCATCTCGTACGGCGTCTACCTGTGGCACTGGCCGATCTTCGTGGAGATGACCACCGGCCGGACGGGGCTGTCGGGGGTGGCGCTGGACTCCGCCCGGGTGGCGCTCACCCTCGTGGTCGCCACCGCCAGCTACGTGCTGGTGGAGCGGCCGATCCGCCGCCGGCGCCTGTCGGGCTGGCCCCGTTTCGCCCTCGCCCCCCTGGCGGCGACGGTCACGGCGGCGGTCGTGGTGGTGGCGACCCTCCCCGCGGTGGCGGTACCCGTCACCGCGGTCACCGCGGCGACCACCGAGGTGGCCGCCGGCCACGTCCCGGGCGTCGGAGGGTACATGGGCCAGGTACCGCTCCGGCTGCCCCACTTCGGTCCGTCCGACCCGTTGAGGGTGACCGTCTTCGGGGACTCCGTCGCCCGAGTGGCCGAGCCCGCCATCGCCGCCGCGTTGGGAGCCACGGGGGAGGTGACCGTGCGTGACGGCGCCATCGGCGGGTTCGGGCTCAACATCGACCCCAACTGGCGAACCGACGTCCCGTCGCTCGTCGCCCGTGACCACACCCAGGTGGTGCTCGCCACGTGGAGCTGGGACGACTCGTGCACACCTCGGTCGCCGACACCCGCCTTCCACTACGCCACGCAGGTGTGTGCCCTGCAACACCCGCGTGCCTACACCGCGATGCTCGAAGCGGCGGTGCGGGAGATGTTGGGTCCGGGCGGTGCCGTGGGCGTGGTGTTCCTGGAGTTCCCCCCGACCGGTCCCGTCGTCGACCCCTCGGCGACGCCGGCCGAGGTCCGGGCGCAGGACGCCAACCGGGCGGCGGGCGAGGCGGCATGGAACCGGATCGTCCGCCATCTCCCCTCGGTCTTCCCGGGTCGGGTGCTGTACCTGCCGGTCGCCTCCTCGGTCCTCCTCGACGGGAGGTTCACGGCCTGGCTGCCCCCGGCCACCGCTCCCTCGGCGCCCAAGGACCGTTGGGTGCGGGTGCGGACGGTGGACGACGTCCACCTTTGTCCGGCCGGAGCGGCGCGGTACGCGGATGCCGTGCTCGGCGACCTCACCCGGCTGTTCGGGCTTCGACCGACGGGCGCCCGCTGGTCGACCGGGCCCTGGACGGCCAGCGTCGTCTATCGGACACCGCCGGGCTCTTGTCCCGGGGGCCACCTGTGAGCCACCGCCCCCGAGCCACCGCCCCCGAGCCGCCGCAGCCCCGTCCCGGCGCCTGCGACGCGAGCCCGGGCGGTTACTGCGGCTGCATGGCGATGTGGTCCGTGCGGATGCGGACCGTGACGCGCACCTCGCCGGGCTGGCGCATCGGGTAGGTGTCGACGTCCAGGTACTTCTGGGCGAGCCGGTCGATGACGTCGTCGGCCCCCTCGGTCGTGACCTCGGTGACCGTGCCCCGGAAGGCCACGACGTTGTAGGGGTCCTCGGGGTCGAGCACCGTCACCGCCACCCGGCGGTCCCGCTCGACGTTGCGGGCCTTCGCCCGGCCCTGGGCCGTGTTGACGAGGAGATCGTCCCCGTCGAGGTCGATCCAGAGCGGGGTCGCCTGGGGGGCCCCGTCGGAAGCGACGGTGGCGAGGGTTGCCAGGACGGGGCGGCGGATCAGCTCGCGGGCCTTCTCGGTCAGCTTGTCGGACACGGTCCTCTCCTCATGGTCCTCGTTGTTGGCGGTCGTCGGCTGCGTGCGGCATGCCGGCTCCACGGTGCTGGGGCTCGACCCTACCGGAGGCGAGGTACCGTCGGCCGATGCGCATCGGGGCACAGGTGCGGGCCGGCGGACGGCTGGTCCCGGCGCTCGAACGGGCGGACGAGATCGGGGCCGAGGCGGTCCAGGTGTTCACCCAGAGCCCGCGGATGTGGAAGCCGGCCCAGTACGCCCCCGAGGTGCTCGCCGCGTACCGCGCGGCGCACGCCGTCCACCCGACCGTGTCGGCCACCTACTGTCATGCCACCTACCTCATCAACCTGGCCTCGGACGACCCCGAGCTCCTGGCCAAGTCCCGCGCCGCGCTGGTCGCCAACCTGACGGTGGCCCGGGGCATGGGTGCCGACGGGCTGGTCCTCCACCTCGGGAGCCACAAGGGGGCCGGCTTCGGCGGCCGGGTCGCCCAGGTGGTGGATGCCCTGCTCGACGCCCTCGCCTCGGCGACCGACCCGGTCGCCGGCCCGGGGGAGGGGCACGCCTGCCCCATCCTGGTCGAGAACGCCGCCGGGGCGGGAGGGACGATGGGCCGCACGTTCGAGGAGCTGGCGGACGTGCTGGAGCGAGCCGATGCCGGCCCGGCGCTCGGCGTCTGCGTCGACACCCAGCACCTGTGGGCGTCCGGGGCCGACTTCACGACTCCGGACCTGGCGGACG